>CAZOYZ010000001.1:0-4195 GCA_964584045.1 uncultured Prolixibacteraceae bacterium
GATGAACTTGCTGATCCGAAAACATACCATCCGGTTTGTCATGATCACAGGTTGGGAGAACCATTACCATCAGTGAAAAAGCTGGACGCTATTGTAAAGATGGTCAGGGAGATCCTTTTTCCCGGCTATTTCGGGAACACCAGCCTGCGTCCAGATACGATCAGGCACTATATGGGGGTTTACGTGGACGAATTATTTGAGTTGCTCTCGGAACAGGTTCTGGCAGGGCTGTGCTTTGTCTGTAAGGAGACGGAAAATATCGATATTCACGAGCGAAGGAGTCATGGCCGGGGGATCACAGCCGATTTTATAGCCAGTCTTCCGGAAATACGCCGGATACTGGTCACCGACGTTGAAGCAGCTTACCTGGGAGATCCTGCCGCTACCGACCCTAGCGAGGTGATATTTTGTTACCCGGCTATCCGTGCCATTTCCAGCTACAGGATCGCCCACCGGCTGCTGGAATTGGGAGTTCCGCTCATTCCACGTATTATCTGCGAAATGGCACATTCCGAAACCGGTATCGATATCCATCCAAAGGCGCAGATCGGGGAATTCTTTACCATCGATCACGGCACAGGAGTGGTGATCGGATCAACCACCATCATCGGAAACAATGTAAAATTATACCAGGGGGTGACATTGGGTGCAAAAAGTTTTCCGCTCGATGAACAGGGGAATCCGATCAAAGGCATTCCGCGGCATCCCATCGTCGAAGACAATGTGATCATTTACGCACAGGCTACTATTTTGGGTCGGATCCGCATCGGCAGGAACTCCGTCATCGGAGGTAACGTTTGGGTAACAGGCAATGTACCTCCCAATTCAAGGGTCCTGCAATCGAAAGTCCGCGAGACTTCTTTTCACGACGGTGCAGGAATATGAGAACGATGTTTGAAAGTGGTCAACTCATAGCAACCACTTATGCCGGACTTGAAGAAGTGCTGGCAGAAGAACTTGTGTCCCTTGGGGCAGATGAAGTGGAGGTGATGCGCAGGGCGGTCAGTTTCAGAGGGGACCTTGCGATGGTTTACCGGGCAAATTACGCGTTGAGAACCGCCCTGAGGATCCTGGTACCGGTAAAGACTTTTAAAGTTTTCAAAGCGGACGACCTGTACTATCAGGCGTCGAAAATCCACTGGGAGGATTATTTCAGTCCGGCTCAGACCTTTGCGGTGCAGGCAACCGTATTTTCCGATCTCTTTAATAATTCCATGTTTGCTGCACTGAGACTGAAAGACGCTGTTGTTGACCGGTTTCGCCGGATATTCAATAAGAGACCTTCTGTCGACCCGGTTCGCCCGGAAATCCTCATCAATTTACATCTTACCAATGATTGTTGCACCATTTCGCTCGACAGCAGCGGGGAGTCATTGCATAAGCGCGGCTACCGCACCGGAAGCCATGACGCTCCGATCAGTGAAGTGCTTGCCGCGGGACTGCTCAAATTATCGGGATGGAATGCCAGGGAATCACTCACCGATCCGATGTGCGGATCGGGCACCATTGTCATTGAAGCCGCGATGATGGCCATGCAGATCATGCCGGGAGAGATCGGACGGAACTACGCGTTTCAGCACTGGAAAAATTACCGTGATGATTTATTCGGGAATTTAAAAAAGGAATATGAACATCGTACGCCCGGCTTCCTGATCTACGGTTCCGACAGCTCGGGAAAGAGCGTTGATCTTGCATCTAAAAACAGTGTGAAAGCAATGGTGGCCGATTTGGTCAGACTGGAGGTCGCTGATCTTCGCTTCCTCGAAAAAAAAGCCGAATCTTCTTTCCTGCTCTTTAATCCGCCCTACGGTGAGCGGCTTAATGCAGGGGATGACGCACTTTACGCGATGATCGGCACCCGCCTGAAAAATGCGTTCACAGGATCCGAAGCCTGGATCATCAGTACCAACTCCTGTTTCAAAACAATAGGATTAAAACCAGCCCGGAAAATCCCCCTGTATAATGGAGCTCTTGAATGCAGTTTCCGGAAATTTGAGTTGTATAAAGGCTCCAAAAAAGAAAACAAACTACTCTCGTAGTCTGTATTCCGTACGACAAATGTTCCTCAAACGAGGGAGCGCTTTCTGCATCACCATGCATAAGCACCGCTTTTTCACTCTGTGATGGTGCTGTCGTCTTATTCTTTTAACAAAGGATAATTAAGAATTTAAGTAAGCACCATTAAAAATCACCAACGAAGAAAACTAACTACTAAAAAATTTTAAAAACCAATAACTAAACGACTACGCTAAATTAAAAACAAAGGATAAAGAAACTAATATTAACCACTTTTTTTGCCAACAATTTGTTTTCTGTCTTCTTTATTGTTTTATCTTATCTGATGTATTTCATTTTTTTGAGGATGGCTACCGCCTTTTCCCGGTAAAAGCTTTTACTGTCTGCGATCCTTTTAAATTGCCTGGCCGCATTTTTTCGGTCATCCATTTGCAGGTAACACAATCCGGAATACCATTCTGCCTGGTCGGTAAAAAGATTATTCCCGGCTCTGATCACCTGCTGGTAGGAACCAACCGCTTTTTCATATTGCCCGGTTTCCTGATAAGCCATGCCCGAGTAGAAATTTCCTACCGGATTATCCGCATCCTTGTTGAGAACCTCACGGAGCAGTACCAGGGACTCTTCATAGTTTTGTTCGTTGAACTGAAGCAATGCCTTATTTATTTCATTGTAAGAGTCCGCTGTCGCTGTTCTCGATGCACCTGCTCCGGGGTAGACGGTATAATACTTTTCATACAGACCGGAAGCGCCTGACAGGTTGCTCCTGTTGATGATCCCATTGATAGCCAGAAGGAGGAACAATGAAGCTGCAACCGATATGGCAGTCAGTTTCTTTCCCGGGATTTTCGCGAAGAATGAACGTTCCTTCCGTTTCTCACTGGTAATATCCTTATTGATCGCATCGAGCCTGGCCCGCAACGCGATGACATCACTTTCGCGAACAGCAGCTTCGATTTTCCGAAGAAGATCCACTTCAGCCACCAGATCGGAGTTATTCTCCATTTCTGTTTCAAAAGCGATTAACTCGTCTTCCGTTAATTCCCGGTGAAGGTACCGCTCTATTTCACTCATCTTTTTAGATGTGGACGTTTCTGTTTCAGAGATCTCCCGCAGCCTTGCCCGTAAGTCCATAATATCGGTCTCTGCAAGCGCCGAATCGGCTTCCCTGTATAACAGAAGGTCACTCTCCAGGCCTGAGTTAAACATCAGGTTCTGATCAAATTCGCTGAGATCCTGACCATCCAGTTCGCCATTCAGGTAGCTTTCTATCATATCTGCCTCATAAGGATGTGCAGGCATATTTTCAGCGATATTCTGCAGACTGGCGCGCAAATCGATCACGTCTTTCTCATCCATGGCATCTTCAATATCATCCAGGATCATTTGATCTGCCGGAGATAAGAGGATATCATCCGCCGAGGTATCACTCTGTTCCCTGTACAGTTCATGCACATTTTCCTTTTCAGCGATGTGGTGCTGAACCAGATGCAAAATGGGTAATCCTTCATCGAAGAGATGAATATCATGAACCGAAACAGGCTGACTCATGATCCGGAACGATGACAATTCTTCCCGCAAAGAAAAACTATATTGTTTGTTCCTGCTCACAGGATGCGACTTTCCCGGAGGGGCATCCAACTGATGCAGTTTATCGCGCAAAGCCATGATATCGGTTTCCCGGACGGCATCTTCGACCTGCCGGTACAGGTTCAGTTCATCCTGTAACTCCGGATCCGTCTCCAGTTCAGAATGAAATTTCTCTGCTTCACCGGGTGTCATTTCATCGCTGAGAAATCGGTCAATAAATTCTGCGAATTTTGACTTACGTTTCATCTTTTAACATTTAAAAATTCTTCTGCCAATCCTGCATAAAAATACAAGCATCTTCATAAATACCACCATATCGTAGTCTGTTTTCTTTTACGGCTTCATACACAGGTAATAAACCGTTCTAAGAAACAACATTTTCGCCTCTTTATATCTGATAAAACAACATACACCAAAGGTCTTTAGGATATTGGTTCACAGACTTATGTCTTGTTGGTATACATAAACGCG
Source organism: uncultured Prolixibacteraceae bacterium (assembly GCA_964584045.1). Taxonomy (GTDB): domain Bacteria; phylum Bacteroidota; class Bacteroidia; order Bacteroidales; family Prolixibacteraceae; genus JBCFBK01. The sequence goes on from CAZOYZ010000001.1 coordinate 4,078, forward strand.
CTACCAATCTCATTCTCTTCCTATTTTTAAAAATCACCTAAATGTGCCGAACTGTTTCTCACATCGACATACCCTTCAGGATCACATCCAACGGAAAGATCTTATACGTTCACAACGA
>CAZOYZ010000001.1:4295-11503 GCA_964584045.1 uncultured Prolixibacteraceae bacterium
GGTTTCGGCTCAACGGGCACGTCACCGTCATTACCTCTTCCGCCGCCACCTTTGATCAGGTTTAATTCCTGGGCTGTCAAAATTTCGAATGCTTCAAAAATGTTGTTGTTGGCAAATAAAGTTTTCATTACTTTTAATTTTTAATGGTTAATACTTAAATTCCTTAATTATCCTTTGTACCTATTAATCCGGTGAGGAGGCAAAATGTGACGCCTAAAAGGCAAAAATTTTTAATAAAAAATGAAAATATTTTTTAAAGTCTTTAAAATCAGACCATTAGTTTTAATATTTTTTTTCCTTTTTTGGGTGAATTTTTCAGTGGGAACGCCGGAAAACTCGTTTAGCGCCGACAGCGCTGCAATAATCGCGTTCAATTTAAAGGGCAGGGAAGCGCAGGCGCTTGGCGATTTCGACAAAGCCCTTTCTTTTTACAGCCGTTCGATTGCGCTGACTGAAAAGATTTACGGGAAAGAACATCTGAATCTGTTCCTGCCGCTGATCAATGCCGGGATTGTCTGTAAAAACACGGGAGATTATAATCAAGCGATTGAAATGTATCATAAGGCAGAGGCTCTTATTAAGAAATTGTATGGTGACGAGGATACGCACCTGGGCTTTGTTTATACAAATTTGGGAACGGTATATAAAATCCAGGGCGATTATGTCAGGTATCATGAGTTTCAACAGGCTGCCCTCAGTGCTTTTTTGAAAGATTCCGTAAAGTACCAGTCACAAATTGATATTGTCCGGGTGAATGTCGTGGAATCTCTTTTTCTGTTAAAAAAATATGACGAAGTCATTACAGGCTGCAGAAAAGAGATGATCAACACGAATGATGGAATTAAATGGCATTATGCCAGTCTTTTGGGCCGGACTTATGAGCAGAAAGGCGATGCCGTCCTGGCAGAGAAGTATTATCTGCAAACTTTTGTGATTTTGGAAAGACTTGAGGGAAGAGACAGTTACCGGCTTGGATTGGAATACTCCAACTATGTCTATTTTCTGCTTGCGTCAAACCGGTTGGACCAGGTTCCCCGCTACAACGAACTCGCTGAAAAGATCATTTCCAGGTATTTTACGGAGAAGAGCACACAGTACAGTGAGGTCATGCTGAATCAGGCGGACTATTTCTTTTCGCGGAGTTCTGAGGCGAGCAGGATAGACGATTTCCATAAAAAAAGAAGGGACAACCTGAACGAGGCGCTGAAGTATTATCAAAAAGCGGTGATCTCCGGGACAACGACTTTTTCCGGTACGGATCCGTTCTCGAACCCGGAGGCGGATCAGGCGGTTTCCGAGATCCATCTGCTCCAGGTGTTGAAGAAAAAGTCGCTCTGTCTTCAGGTTTTAGGTGATTTAAACCTGTCGGATCAGCGAGAAAGCGAGGCTGTAGTCAATTACCGGGCTGCCCTGGACGCGATCAGTTTGTCGGCCGATCTTATTCATGCCATCCGCACAGGCTACGTCACGGAAGACAGCCGGCTGATCCTTTCCGAAAGTGAAGAGTCTGTATTTTCGGACGCGGTCAACATTTGTTATAAGCTGTACCACCAGACCGGGGACGTATCGTATGCCCACCATGCCTTTAAATTTGCGGAAAGAGGCAAATCGGCCAGTTTCCTGGCTGCCGTGACCGATTCGCGGGCAAAGGAATTCGGAAATATTCCCGACAGTTTATTGACGAAAGAGCAGGTACTGAAACTGAATATCTCCAATTACCGGGAAATGTTGTTCGAAGAAAACCAGGAAGAAAAGCCCGATACCGCCAGGCTGGCGCTTTACAAGGCGAAGCTGTTCCGGTATTCGGAAAAGTACGCGCAACTGGTGAAGTACTTCGAGTCTGATTTTCCGGATTACTATGCCTTTAAATACAAAACGGATGTGACCGATGTATCGTCGGTCAGGAAAAAGCTGAACGGGCGTGAAGCGCTTGTGGAATATTTGCTCGAGGAACCGGATCAGGAAGGGGAAGAGGGCAAGCTGTTCCGTTTTGTGATCACCAATAACAGCTTCCTGTTTACAAGAACGATCATTAATACCGGCTTTGCCGGCGATATCGGCCATGTTCATGACTTTCTGACCGATCCTTCCTATTTATATACCGGACTGGAAGAATATAAACGATACGCCGTTTCGGCCTTCCGTTTGCAGCACTATTTACTGGGTGATGTGAGAAATATCCTGAAAGGAAAGCGGCTGATCATTATACCTGATGATAAGCTGTCTTATCTTCCTTTTGACGCTTTACTATCGACCCTGCCCGACACGACGTCCATGAATTTCAGGGACTTGTCCTACCTGGTGAAAGATTACCCGGTGAGCTATACGTACTCTGCCACCTTGCTGTATTCGTATTTCTCAAAAAAGAAGGAAGCGGATAAGGATTTACTGGCTTTTGCACCCAGCTATCTGAACGATGACCGTGACGGCAGCGGGCCGGCAAAGCAAAGAAGCGGGCTGCTCCCTCTGCCGTTTGCCCCCAGGGAAGTGGATTATATCAGTCATTTTGTGCCGGGTGATGTCTTTGCCGGGAGTCTTGCCGCGGAAAGCAGGTTTAAGGACCTGGCCGGAAATTACGATATTCTCCACCTCGCGATGCATACGGTTGTCAATGACAGCCAACCGATGTATTCCGGACTTGCTTTTTCAAAGCCTGTAAGCGGATCGGCCGATGACGGGTGGCTGAATACGGGCGAGATCTATACCATGCGCCTGAAGGCCCGTATGGCTGTCCTGAGCGCCTGTAACACGGGGAGCGGCAAATTGCAAAAAGGAGAGGGTGTAATGAGTCTGGCCCGCGGTTTCCTGTATGCCGGCTGCCCTTCTATTGTTATGACCTTATGGGAAGTTGACGACGAGTCGGGAGCTTTGATCATGAAAGACTTTTATCGCCTGCTCTCGGGAGGAAAAAGTAAAGATGAAGCGTTGCAAATGGCCAAGCTTTCACATATCGCCCATGCAGATCCTCTGAAAGCCCATCCGCATTATTGGCTGGGTTATGTGGCTGTAGGCAATGCTGATCCGCTGTTCTTAAGCAGGGGCATTTATTTTGTACTGATTGTTTTTATTCTGGTCCTTCTGTTTACCGTCGACCAGGTATACCGCCGGAAAAAATACACTCAGAAAGCCAGCCGCCATTCATCAATCATCAATAATCAATGAAGAGTCTCAGCCTTCCAGTATTTTTCGGTATTCAATATCCTTCTTGATACTTTTGATCAGGTATTCCTTACATTTCTGTTTCCGCTTGCGCGCATAAGTCTCGTTGGGATAACCCATGACCTGAACAATCTGTTTCATCGGCAGCCGGTCGAAAGACATCTGCAACACTTTTTGACAATCCTTACCCAGATTCTGAAAATGTTTCTGATAGAGACGGTATTTTTCGTTCATGTCGACGAGCACCTCGAAAGCCTGGTCATAAATATCCTCATTAAAATCGTAGCTGTCATGGATTTTCTTCTTTGTTTTCCTTTTTTCCAGCTGTTTTAACCACATAAAACGGCAAACCGAGTATAAATAGGTCTCAAAGGAGCAGTTCAGATCCAGATCGTTATTCTTCAGCTTCCGGTAAATAATGATGACCGCTTCCTGAAAAATATCGTTCGAATCCTCATCATCCCCGTTATTCTTCTTTATGAAGAGATTAATTTTATAAAAGTAATTTTTATAAATATATTGAAGGACCAGATTATCATGCCTCAGAATCCCCTGAAAAAGCTCCTCATTTGAATAGTTTTTCATTACTCGAAAATTACCGCATAAATATGTCTATAAATTGTTTAAAAAACAAATACTTCATTATGATTTTAGCGTGGGTTCCGGCGAACGCCCGGTCATCAAACATGAACGTGAATTAAATAGCCGGTTTGCAGGTCCTGAAAAACAAAAAGGTAGACCCTCTGGCCTACCTTTTCTCACTAAACTAACTAACCTAACTAAACCTAAACTTATGAAAAAAAACGTAGTACAAAGATAGGGATCGGAACATCAAAATAGATTAAAAATTTGTTAATTGTTGTTAAATTAATGTTTTTTTTTATATTACTGGGGGACAAACGTGTAAGTGATCGTTCCTTTTTGGGGCGAAGGAGCCGACTTGTCGGCATTAAAAACAGTACGTTGCGCTGCCTGAAGCGCATATTCCGGGAGCATCTGATCCCCGATCTGTGAAGCAGGGCGTACTTCGGCGCGGACTACCCTGCCCGACGGAGCGACCCAAATATCGACGGTGATCTTTCCTCCTCCCTGGGCCAGATATACCGGAACCGGTAACCTGAGATGATAACGATTTTCAAGGTAATAGTGAATGTTGCTTTCGCCTGAATAGATCGTATTTTTGATAGAGTCGGGATCGATTCCATCCGTAGTTTCCTCAGGCATCTCAAATTCCCGGATATCCGTGATCTTCTTTGAAAGCTGCTTATTAACGTCCGAGACCAGTTTCTGTGCTTCTGCGATCTCCTTTCGGTAGGCTTCATTAAAAAACGGATCTTTTACCGAAGCATCATTAACTGCCCGGTTACTTCGCGACGACATGCCTGTAATCTGATCGCCGGAAGGGGTATTTTCATCTTCCTGCTGCTTTTCGTCGGCGGCTTCCGGTTTTTCTTCTTCAACAGCCGTGAAATCAATAATGACCGGTTCCTCTTTTATTTCGCCTTTTAATTTGATTTCAGACAGCAAGATTCCGCTCACGAGCGCAATGTGAAAAATGAGCGTGCCCATGATGCCGTAAATATTCTCCTGATATGTTTTTCTGAGTTTGTTCATTTTTTTAACTGGCCAAAGTTAAAAAACAAACCGGGTTGATTTGACGGATTTACCCGGTTTTTTAAAAACCTGTCCGGGTCATGCTGTAGAATATATAAACTCTGCAAAATTTGTACAACTTTTGTAGATAGTTTGGAGCGGTGCGGGTTATACGGCTGAAGGTATCCGCGACGCCGGAAGCTGTTCATACTGACAGAACGGAACTTGAAACGAAAGCAGTCTGTCTTATAAATTTTGACTTTACAGAATGAGGTTGGCATGGACGATATCGTTTTTTTTGCTGCTGTTGATGTGCCGGCAGTCGCACAGTCAGGTGCTTAACCAGGATACCGTCAGGACAAAGGATGTTTCGGGTGAGGTCTTTTATGACAGTCTGAAAACAAAAGCCTATCGTCACGGATTGACCAGGTTCCTCTACAGAAATATAATGATCGGGAAACGGGATCCGGAAGACCTCGATTTTCATTACCGCCTCCTGGTAAAGAACCGGGGTAAAGCAATTTCTTCTATCCGGTTCAAGCCCCTTGATGTGTTCGGTCCTACTTTTCAGGATACCACACTCAGGCCTGAGTCAAAAATCGGAGACTTCGGGAACAGGCTTCACATCACCACCAACCCAAAGATCATAAAAAAGAACCTGCTAATCAGTGAGGGTGATACGCTGGATGTAACCAGAATCTTGGAAAATGAACGAATTATCCGCGCGCTCCCGTTTATAAAAGATGTCCGGTTCCTGGTATCTCAGAATGAAAGGGACACCAATATGGTCGACCTGACCGTTCTGACGAAGGACGTTTTTTCGTTTGGTATTGGTGCCCATTTCAGCGGCATTGACGCGGGTAGTATTGAAATGTACAACCAGAATACCTGGGGAATAGGCCACCACATATCGGCAAAGGTGGTCGGGCATGTAGACAAGGAGCCTTATGTCGGATTTGAAGGCACCTATTCGATCAACAATATCGGCGGAAACTTTGTGAATCTCTCGGCTACTTATGCAAATACCTACCGGCGTGAAGGGGTGATGTTCAATTTTGACAAGGAGTTTCTGCTGTCAACGACCCGTTGGGGCGGAGGCTTGTCTTTCTATCGGTTAGGCAGGTCTGACCATTTGGTAAACTATGACGAACTTAATATCGGTTTTCCGTTGGATTACGGCGCCGTTGATCTTTGGAGCGGTTACGCCTTTCAGTTCAGTAGTGGTTCCTCTCCGGGAGTTCTTCAGCTTGTTGTCTCCGGCAGGTTCCGTCATCTGAAATTCTTTGACAGGCCCCAGCCTTCTGCCGACGACAGGCATTATTATTCGGGTTCAAAATTATTTATGGGAAGCATCAGCCTGTCGAAACGGCATTATATCCGCGACCACCTCATCTACAGTTACGGTATCACCGAAGATATTCCAAAAGGTTTTATGCACGAGTGGGTTTTTGGATTTGACGATAATGAATTTACCGACAGGTGGTATTCGCATATCTATTTTTCGACCGGCAGCCTGATCAGGTACAAACCTTCGTATTTATTTGCGTCGGTAGGCATAGGGAGTTTTTTTAATTCCCGTCATATGGAACAGGGACAGATCGAATTTAACGGGAACTACATCAGCAGGCTTTTCGCGGTGGGGCAGCAAAGAGCGAGACAGTTTGTCCGCCTTCGCTATTTGTACGGACTGCATCGTTTTGACGAAGAAACCCTGTTCCTGAAAAATGAGCATGGTATCCGGGGTTTCTACAGCAAGCTTGCAACCGGCAAGCAGCGCCTTGTATTAAATCTTGAAACCGTGTTTTTTCAAAGGAGGACCATTGCAGGCTTCAATGTGGCATTCTTTGGGTTTGGTGATCTGGGTATCATCGGTTCAGAAAAAAAGCCCGTGTTTAAAGGGGATTATTATGGCGGTATAGGCGGAGGGGTGCGGATCAGAAATGAAAACCTGGTGTTCAAAACGATCCAGATCCGGCTGGCCTTTTATCCAAACCATCCCGGCGATGCGGGTGGTTTTGGGTTTATTTTCACGGAAATGGGACACGAGGATTTCTACAGTTTTCAGCCCCGAAAACCCGAAGCCTTGCAGTACAGGTGAGGGGGATGTACCATTTAATCATTGACCATTTAAACATTTATCAGTTATCCAGTTATTCTTCCGGTTTCCGGTCTCCCTTGTCCCTTTTTTGATCTGCTTACAGATAATCAAAGAAATACCTGCTTATTTTTGTCATCAGATGAAGCCTTTCCTCTCCGTGAACATTATGCGGGTGGATCGGATAAGCGAAGAAATCGACCTGTTTATTTTGTCTGATGCATTCCTGCAGGAACATCATACTGTGCTGCATAACGACGGTTTCATCCTGGACACCATGGATGAGCATCAGTTTTCCGCTGAGCCGTCCCACATGAGTGAGCATGTTTGTATCCCTGTATCCTTCAGGGTTTTCATCGGG
>CAZOYZ010000001.1:11603-16201 GCA_964584045.1 uncultured Prolixibacteraceae bacterium
CCCAACCGGCGGTGGATGACTTCTTCAAAGGCTTTTCCCCGGTTGTCCGATCCCCGGTTGTCGAGGGTAAAGCAAATGTATCCTTCCGAGGCCATATAATACTGCCACCAGTCGACGGCGTTTTGCCAGGTTTTATTAACCAGTTGGACATGGGGGCCGCCATAGACATATAGCACAACAGGATATTTTTTGGAGGCATCAAAATGGGGAGGAAGGATCATGCGCCCATACAAGTCCGTCTTGTTGTCTGCAGCTTTGATCGTAAATAGCCTGTTCTCACCCAGCTCGTGACCGGCAAGCGGATTTTCTGCCTGGTGAACGGTTGCCGCGTGTTTCCCTTCTGCACTGATCAGATCGGTTCTCGAGGGAACGTCGGGAGCGCTCCACTGGTCGATGAACATTTTCATTCCGGGCGAGAAGGATGCGGTATGGGTCCCCGCCTCATGGCTTAGCTTCTGTATTTTGCCGCCCGCAACGTCGACTTTATAGATATGTCGTTCGACCGGATTTTCCATGGTCGACTGAATGAAAATATTTTTTCCCTGAGGGTCGGCGCCGTAAAAATCGGTGACTTCCCAGTTCCCGTGCGTTAACCGGCGGATCAGCTTCCCTTCCGTATTGTACAGATAAAGATGAAACCAGCCGTCTTTTCTTGACCAGTAATAAAACTGGCCGGGGTTATTCTCCAAAAACCGGATCGGATGTAACGGCTCCACATAGGTTTTACTTTTTTCATCGAGAAGCGTGTTTGCCTTTTGTCCGGTTTCAACGTCGTACTGATTCAACTGCATGTGGTTCTGTTCCCTGTTTAACTCGGCAAGGTAGATATAACGGTCATCGGGGCTCCAGCTGATGTTGGTCAGATAATGATCATCGGGGCTGCCCGTGTTCAGAAAAATGGTTTTTCCCGTTTCCACCTGGCAGATCCCCACGGTGACCTGATGACTGGTCATCCCTGCCATCGGATATTTCACGGGATGGTGCTCCGCTTCGCGCGCCATAAAATCGACCAACGGGTAATCCCGGACCATCCGCTCGTCTTTCCGGTAAAAAGCCAGGTATTTTCCTGTTTTTGACCAGAAAGTTCCTTTCGTGATGCCGAATTCCTGCCGGTGAACTTCTTTTCCGTACACGATCCCGGACTCTGTCCCGAAAGTGATCTGTTTTTCTCCGTCCGGGCCAAGAATAAACAAATTTTGTCCTTTCACATAAGCCAGACGGTTATTATAGTGACAAAAATCGGGATGTTCTGCCTGCGCGGGGACCGATAAATGGAGTGTAAATATTTTTTTAACCGGGTCAAACAACAACAGGTGGTGTTGATAACTGATCTCCATCAGGTCATTGGGCGTATAGCAAAACGGGGGAAATTGTCTGAACGAAAATCCATCCTTTCCGGGTGCACGATTCAGATCGTGAATGGTGAGAATGACGGTTGGTTTGTCCTGACCGATCGTGTGAGCCCAAAGGGTATCTTCCCTGACAAACACATAGGTATTTTCGTTTTTCCATTGCAGGTACTGAAGCTGTTCCGGACTAAGTTCATGGTGACGTCCGATGACGGCATCCTCGATGGTCATCTTTTTTTGGGAAAAGACCGTCGTTGCCATCAGCCAAAGAATCAACAGCAGGAATGATGTTTTCATCGCGTGACCGCTCAAATTGAAAATCCTGGCCGCTGACGGATGAAAGTGGCCTGTATGAAGATCGGATGGGTGGTGTAGGGTCATTATATATCACAATTTTAGTTGAAAAGATCCAAAATTTCCTCTTTGGTGATGTCTTTAAAAGGGTTCGTTGATTGAATGAACTTTTCTGCCAATGCCGATTTTCGTTCCTGCAAGGACTGGATTTTTTCTTCGATACTGTCTTCCGTAATAAACCGGTAAACAATTACTTTTTTATCCTGGCCGATGCGGTGAGCCCTGTTAATGGCCTGCATTTCGGCTGCGGGGTTCCACCAGGGATCAAGAATAAAAACATAATCTGCCGCAGTGAGGTTGAGTCCTGTGCCACCGGCTTTGAGTGAAATCAGGAAGATCTGATTTTCCGGATCTTCCTGAAATTTTTTTATTTCAGCTTCTCTTTTGGTGGTTTGTCCGGTAAGCATCGCATACTTCCAGCTTTTCATAATGATCTGGTCCCTGACCAGTTCCAGATGTTTAACAAATGAGGAGAAAATGAGTACTTTATGTTTTTCGGCAATGAGGCTCTCCAGGCTCTGCATGATCTCGTTGAACTTTCCTGATTCATTGTCTTCCGATTCTTTCAGCAAAGAAGGGTGGTTGGCCAGTTGCCGCAAGCGGGTCAATGCCTGGAAAATAACGAACGCAGATTTTTCCGCGCCTTTATGTTCCAGGTTTGCCAAAATTTTATTTCTGGCAGCGGATTTTTCCTTCTCATAGATGCTCATCTGGGTTTCTTCCATCTGGCAATACCGGGTCTGCTCGGTGACGGGCGGAAGATCCTGTGCTACCTGCCCTTTTGTGCGTCGCAGAACAAAAGGACGGATCAGCGTGAGAAGTTGAGATTGCTTTTCCGGATCGCTTTTCTTTTCGATCGGATAGATGAATTCACGTTTAAAGTAAGCCAGGTTGCCCAGCAGCCCTTTGTTGATAAAATTCATCTGGGCCCACAGATCTGACAGTGAGTTTTCGATCGGTGTTCCCGTTAAAACCAACCGGTGTGTTGCTTTGAGTTGCATGATGGTCTGGTAAGTTTTCGATCCGGGATTTTTGATGTTTTGGCTTTCGTCCAGAATAAGATACCGGAATTCATGTTCGCGGAGCATGTCGATATCATTTCTCACCGTACCGTACGTGGTCAGGATCACGTCAGACCGGTCAACCATTTTTTTAAACGCACCTGTCTTCTTTCGGAGTATTCCCGCGTGCCTGTAGGTGTGGAGGAGTGGGGTGAATTTCCGGATTTCATTTTCCCAGTTATGGATCAGGGAAGTGGGCATGACAATCAGTGTGGCCGGCTGGTGATTTTCTTCCACAGGTGCGTCAAAGGCGATACGCAGTTGTCCCGGTTCAACTTCGGGATACCGGTCAGGGATATCGGGTTTTGTTTTTTTTATTTTAAGAAGGAGAGTCAGTGTTTGCAGGGTCTTGCCCAAACCCATGTCGTCCGCCAGGCAACCTCCGAATTTATTTTCATACAAGTGATGGATCCAGTAAAAACCTTCTTCCTGGTAGGAGCGGAGCGAAGCCTGCAGGTTGGCCGGTAAAGGGACCTTTTTTAATCCGTTTTTCTCAGTGGCGTCCAAACGCTGAAACAGGTCTTTGTCAATTCCCTTTAGCCGTTGTTGAAGGAGGTAGTAGTGATGTTTTTTAATTCGCAGGTTATTTCCTTCCTGGCGCATGAAGGGAAACAAATCCCGGTATTGGGTAAACCATTCCTCCGGGATAATGGCAATTTCGCCATTGGGAAGCTCAAATTCGCGGATGTGATTTAAAATGTTCTTTTTCAGTTTGATAAACGGGAATTCGTACGCTCCGAAACTGACGATGGCATAAATGTCAAACCAGTCGTCCTTCATGGTTATCCGGATTTCCAGAGTTGGCTTTTCAATGAAAAAGCGCCTTTCCAGTTTTTCCTGGCGGACAACGAACGCGGCTTCCTGCAGGTTTTCCCGGTACTGATCCAGCCATTTTATCAGTTCGTAAACCTGGTTTTTTTCTTCCAGGAGTTCATTTCCCGGGATCATATAACTTCCGTTATCTTCCCTCAGTCCCCATTCTTTTAAACGGGCCAGGCAACTTTTTTCCCACTGAAAATCCCTGGTAATCTTCCTGAAAAGATAGGTTCCCTGTTCACGGTGAAGGCTGACGAACACACCTGTTTTGCTGCCGGGGAGGAATTCTTTTTCGCCGTAGGCAAAAACCGGAAAAACGACGGTTTCCATTTTTAGGTTATATTCGAGGGATAAAATGGCTTTTTGGGGAGGGGCTTCTTCGATAATGCGAAACCCTGTGGCCTGAACAGGATATTCCCTGACGATTTGGAGCACGTAACTTCCATAGTACCTGTCTTCGACCGCAGAGGGAATAAAAATGAATTCCTTCTCTAAAAAGGGGAGTAATTTTTTGGCGTTTATTTTTTCAAAAATGAAGAGCTTGTTTTGCCAGACCAGCGAGCATGGCTCGTTTGAAACGAGGGTGATCTTTTTGTTCAGCAGACTGAATGGCTGCCCCTCAGCAAAAAGCTCCAGCCAATAGCGGGTGCCGTTCTCACCTTTGTCGAAACAGAATGTGCAGTCTGCAAACGAGGAAGGTATGGTGATCCGGTCTTCTTCGTACAAGTTGCCGTATTTGACCTGTTTATTAAATAATCTGGTACGGCCGTTCACCAGGATCCTGACAATCTGGCTCATATAACGGTCAATATACGGACTGATGTGATTTTCAAACAGATCTTTGTCGATGGTTTGAAAGAAAAACCTGACATCTTTCTTCTTTGAAAATTTCCTGACCAGTTTCTCATCACTGTACTGCTCGGTCAGTTTTACCAGCCGGCTTTGTTCTTCATCCAGTGAAAGCGATTCAATATCCCGTTGTTTGACCAGCTTTTCAATACTGTAGAAGGATACCTGT
>CAZOYZ010000001.1:16301-24465 GCA_964584045.1 uncultured Prolixibacteraceae bacterium
ATCGTTGAAGCCTTCAAACAAGCCGGGAACAGGGTAGTAAGCGTCCTTGCTGCCAGGAACAGGGATCTGATCATTCTGGAAGATGAGATCCGGAGATGGTCGGATGAGGTAATGATCCTGACCGACGATGGTTCTTACGGTACGAAGGGATTAGTGACCATGGGGGCAGAACAGATTATTTTGCGTGAGAAAATTGATGAGTGTGTGGCTATCGGACCGGCGGTGATGATGAAATTTATGGCCTTGCTGACCAAAAAGTATGACATTCCGACGCAGGCGAGTTTAAATGCCGTGATGGTAGACGGAACAGGCATGTGTGGCGCATGCCGGGTGAGCGTGGGGGGCCAGACCCGTTTTACCTGCGTGGACGGCCCGGAATTCGATGCCCACAAAATTGACTTTGATGAATTGATTCTTCGTTTGGGCGGGTATAAGAGCGAAGAAAAGGAAGCTTTTGAACGGTATTTACAAACTCAATCCAGTTTAAATCATGCAGAATCTGAAAAATGACCGCGACCAGGAGTGGCGTGTGGCGCTGCGCGGTCAAATGAAAAACAAGGAACGTACAGAGGTCGCCCGGGTAAGAATGCCGGAACTGGATCCTCAGGTACGAATACGCTATCAGGACAGGGAAGTAAACAGCGGACTGGATTTGACCAGCGCCCGGCGCGAGGCATCGCGCTGTATGGATTGTGTGACACCTACCTGCATGGAGGGCTGTCCTGTCAGCATCGATATCCCGCGTTTCATCAAGTACATTGAGAAAGGCGATATTTTGGAAGCTGCAAAAACGCTGAAAGAGACTTCGGCCCTGCCGGCCGTCTGCGGGCGTGTGTGTCCCCAGGAAAAGCAATGTGAAGCCACCTGCTTTTATACGGTCAAGTTGAAAAAAGACCCTGTGGCCATTGGTCATCTGGAGCGTTTTGCAGCCGATTATGAACGCGAGAGCGGGCAAATATCCGTTCCCATGGTTGCTCCAATGAACGGGATGAAAGTTGCCGCGATCGGATCGGGACCCGCATCCCTTTCATTCGCCGGCGACATGATCAAATGGGGATATGAGGTGACTGTCTTTGAGGCTTTGCATGAGATTGGAGGGGTGTTAAAATACGGAATCCCGGAATTCCGCCTTCCCAACCGGATTGTCGACGTGGAACTGGAGAACCTGAAGCAGATGGGCGTGCGTTTTGAGAAAAACTTCATTGTGGGACGCACAGCGACATTAGACGATCTGAAAGCGGAAGGTTATACTGCTTTTTTTGTGGCAAGCGGAGCCGGACTTCCCCGGTTTATGAATATACCTGGTGAAAATTATAACGGCATTCTTTCCTCGAATGAATACCTTACCCGGGTCAACCTGATGAACGCTGCCAGTAACGGATTCGATACCCCCGTGCTGAGAGGGAAGAATGTGGCGGTGATCGGCGGAGGGAATACGGCCATGGACTCGGTCCGTACCGCAAAGCGGTTGGGGGCGGAAAGGGCCATGATCGTATACCGGCGTTCACGTGATGAAATGCCTGCCCGCGTGGAGGAAGTTCATCATGCGGAAGAAGAAGGGATCGAATTCCTTAACCTGACCAATCCGGTGCAATATTTTGCAGATGAGAAAGGCCGGGTCAACCGGATGCGGGTTCAGCAGATGGAATTGGGCGAACCTGACGCCTCAGGACGAAGGAGACCCGTGGTGATCGAAGGCTCCGAATATGACATTGAAGTGGATATGGTCGTGGTGGCGGTCGGCGTTTCACCCAATCCGTTAATTCCGTCTGCGCTGCCCGATTTGAAGGTGAGCCGCTGGGGAACTATTGAAGTGAACCCGGACACCATGCAGAGCTCTGTTCCCGAGTTATTCGCGGGCGGTGATATTGTCCGCGGGGGAGCCACCGTAATCCTGGCGATGGGTGACGGACGAAGAGCTGCCGCGGGTATGCACGCATACCTTATGAAAGAAAAACAGGTATCGATTCACGAGATCAGTTAAAAACAGCTTATGACTAATTTATCAACCCGGTTTTTCGGACTGGAATTAAAAAGTCCGGTAATTGCTGCCAGTTGCAGTATGACCGGGAACCTGGATTCAATCAAAAAGATTGCACAGGCAGGAGCCGGCGCAATCGTATTAAAATCGATTTTTGAGGAAGAGATCTATCTTCAGTTGCAGGAAGAATTAAAACAACGCGGCTCGCTGATCAGTGATCCCGAATACCTGGATTATTTCGATTACGTGATCAGGGAAGAAAACCTGAATAAACAGGTCAGGCTGATCAGACAGGCCAAATCAGAAACCGACGTTCCCATTGTGGCCAGTGTGAACTGCACAACTTCATCGGAGTGGACGTTTTTTGCGGGGAAACTGCAGGAGGCAGGCGCCGATGCCATTGAACTGAACCTCTTTATCATCCCTTCGGACGTGACAAAAAGTAATGAGGCGAACGAACGGTTTTATTTGGAAACGGTAGGAAAAATACTGGAATCGGTGACCATCCCGGTAACCGTCAAGATCAGTCATTATTTCTCGAACCTGGCGGCGATGATCAGCACGCTTTCCCTGACGGGCGTGGCAGGGATCACTCTGTTTAACAGGTTTTATTCACCCGATATCGATATTGAAAAGCAACAGTTGATTTCCGCTCCTGTTTACAGCACTGAAAATGAATACCTGCTTCCATTGCGGTGGACGGGGATCATGGCTCCCGCAGCCGGATGTCCTTTGGCTGCAACTACCGGAATTCACTCAGCAGAAACTGCGGTCAAGTTTCTGCTGGCAGGAGCCAGTGCGGTTCAGGTTGCGTCAGTTCTGTACCAACAGGGACCGGGGGCCATTGACAGAATGAACAAGGGCATCGCCGGGTGGATGGCTGAAAAAGGTTACATGAATATCGATGATTTTAAGGGGAAACTAAGTATCCGGCAGAAACATGCAGCAGCGTACGAACGGGTACAATTTATGAACTGGACCAGGGAAGCGGAGTTTTGATTTTTTTTGAGGATACTCACGGATAATTATCCTATTTTTAATGCTTCAAAAGATGAATAAATGAAGTACGTTATTCTTGTTGTCTTTATATTCGTTTCTACTGCCGTTTCAAATGCCCAGGAAAAATCCGGGAACGGGGACCGTGTCTATATCCTGCATAACGTACAACAGGGGGAAACCATTTTCTCGATCAGCAAAAAATATGCAATTGAACAAAGAGATCTGCTAAGTGCCAACCCGGGACTGATCATGGGAATGAAAACAGGACAGAAACTGAAGATCCCCGTTGGACGGAAGAATGTTGAAAGGATGAAAGCGGCTCCGGTTACGCGGGCGGATCAGGATGCTACCGGCCAGGGAAGACTGCCGTCGTTTGAAGAATATAAAGTAAAAAAGGATGATTCCTTATACTTTATTGCCAAACTTTTTGGCATTGAGGTGGAAGATATTGTAACCTATAACCCTGAAGTGCGCGAGGGACTGAGCAGAGGCCAGATTTTAAAGATCCCTGATAAGGATGATCTGGCAGAGATCAGGATACAGCAGGAGGCCAGCCAGCCCGTTCCTGAACAGAGTGAAGCCAGTACCGGGAATGATGCCGGTCCTGTCGCGGAGGAGGCGAAACTGCCCTGTGAACCGGATATCCGCGCTGTCCGGCAGACTTACCGGATCGGATTACTTCTTGATTTTTATCTCCCGGCCAATGATACCATTAACAGGGAGAGGGTCACGCTCGAAGAAATGATGAGAGATTCCCTGCTGGTCAACAGGGCGGGGGGTATTGAAAAGCTGCCGCTGGATTCGTTCAAAAGGAGGGATGACGTGGCCGTTTATTCCCGTTCGGAGAATTTCATTCATTTTTATGAAGGTGTTTTACTGGCGGCCGACAGTATGAAGCGTGCAGGGATGGACATCCAGCTTCATGTTTACGATACGAATCAAAAACAGTATATCGTTGATTCGCTGATACGCTCAGGCAGCCTTAAAGGACTTGACCTGATTATCGGACCGACGTTTCCTGAACTCCAAAGGAAGCTTGCTGATTTTGCTTTGAAAAACCGCATTCCCATGATCTCACCGTTATCTTCGTCGGGAAATTTTGAAATGCAAAACCCCTGGTATTTTAAAGTAAATCCTACGAAGCAGTACCTCATCGACAAAACAGCCGATTATATCGCAAAGGAGCATTTTGACAAGAATCTGATCGTACTAAGGACGGGCGAATACGGTAACTTTCCCGGAGCAGAACTGGTGGGTCTTTTGCGGGAAAAGCTTATGTATTCCGCATCCCAACCGGATAAGGTGCATCTTCGCGAATACCGGTTATCGTCTGAAACGGAAGGATTAAAAGCGCTGTTGTCCAAAGACCGGGAAAATGTATTCATTATTTCTTCGGAAGCAGAGGCCCAGGTCAGTGTCGCCGTTACGAACCTGAACGCTCTCGCCGAAGAATATCCGGTCACGCTGGTCGGGTTATCCGGTTATAACCGTTACCGGAGTATACAAACTGAATACTTTCACCGGATTAAGCTGACCTACCTGACTCCTTATTTCGTGGATTACGGATCTGTTGAAGTCAACCGGTTTATCAGGAAATTCAGGCTTAATTTTGCCGGCGAACCCAATCCGTACAGTTTTCAGGGCTACGATGTCTCGTTTTATTTTATGACGGCCTTATTCCGTTACGGCAAGGAATTCACACCGTGCCTTCCCATGCTTCGGGTCTCGCTGACACAGTCAGAGCTGGCGTTTGACAAAGCCGGAGCGGACGGGGGATACATGAACCGCGGGCTGTTCATCGTGCAGTACCAACCTGATTTTGACATCATCATAAAAGGGATCACAGGAACGCCTTTCAACGGGTACATTCAGCAATAGCTTTTTTTATTTGTTCAACTTCTTCCGGCAGAATGACAATGCCTCCGGTGAACGGCGGAACAGGTTACAAGACCTGTTTTAAGCGTTCGCCAAATACTTTGCGGAACTTTTCCATTTTGGGAACGATCACCATCCGGCAGTATGATGCGGAAGGATTGTTTTCAAAATAATCCTGATGGTAATCTTCGGCCGGATAAAAATTTTTCCAGGCGGTGACTTCTGTGACAACCGGTTTGCCAAATACATTCTCCCGGTTAAGCTTGTTGATGACCGATTCGGCAATTTCCTTTTGGTTTTCGCCGTGATAAAAGATCGCTGAACGGTACTGTGTCCCGACATCCGCACCCTGCCGGTTAAGTGTAGTTGGATCGTGAGTGGCAAAAAAGACTTCCAGTATTTCTGTGAAAGAAATGATTGCCGGGTCAAATTCAATCCGGATCACTTCGGCATGGCCGGTTCGTCCGGTACATACTTCGCGGTATGAAGGATGGACAACGTCACCTCCCGAGTACCCGGATGTGACTGAATAAACACCTTTTAATTCCTTATAAATGGCTTCGGTACACCAAAAACAACCTCCGCCCAATGTTGCAATTTCCATATTTGCCGATTTTGACTGAGCGGTCGCCTGAACGCTCATGACCGTTAAAAACAGATACAGGGTAAGCTTATGCCGTTTCATGGCCTGTTAAATTTGATCCCAAGCCTGCGCATGGTCTTTTTTTCAAAACTCCAGAAAAATTCAAACTGGCCCAAAAGAGTGCCGATAGTCAACAGCGTTAACTGGTAAACGGGAACAATCGTGAGCAGGTATATAGCGGTTTTTAGATAAAAAGGCCATTCCGGACTGTAGCTGATCCAATCAAAAATGAGCGTTTTCACAAAAAGGGTGACACTCCCGCTGATTGAAAAAACAAAGAGTATCGTGAACAATTGCAGGTTTGACTTTATCTTCCATCGTTGTTTCAACTTCCGGATCATGCTGAGCTTGTTTAAAAGAGTTCAACAAAATAAACAAACCGCCCCGGAAATGGTTTGCTCAAAATTCCCGGGTGTGAAAAACCAGATACCCGTAAAAAGCAAAGCGGAAAACACGACTTAATGCGACCAGAAGAAATTTATAGGTCGGATATGTACTGGTTCCCACCAAAATGCTGATGGTCGCCCAGGGCAATGGGGTCAGGGCTGCAGTTACAATAAGGACGGAACCATATTTCCGGAATAACGGCCAGTAACGGCTGAAGAATTTCCGGCTCACATACCGGAATAATACTACACGCTGCAGGTAACGACCGATAAAAAAACAAAGAAAACCAGCTCCGTAGGATACGGCAGTAAAAAATATCACATTCATCCAGTAGTGGATCTGGTCTCCCTTGTATAAAGCCCAGATCATGAAGATTTCAGGTGGAAATAAACCGAAGAACACTTCCGATCCGATGTAAATCAGGTAGATCAGGAGAGGTCTTTGGTAAAACCGTTCAAGCCATAACGCCTGTTCCCTGTCCACTACGTAATTTTTGAAAAGGAAGTAAGCCGAAGCAAGGATAGCCATGTATACCAGTCCTTTGAGCAGGTTTTTCAGAAGAAACCGGGTTTTTGTTTCTGTCATATCGTGATCTGATCGATTTTTTCAGCCAGTTTGAAGTCAAGATCTGTGATCTTTCCTTTACTGTGGGTGGTCAGAAAAATTTTCACCTTCTTATACCCAAACAGTAAAATATCCGGATGATGATCCATCTCTTCAGCAAGTTCACCTGTTTTGTTTACAAATTGTAACGCCTGCCTGAAATCTGAAAAAACAAATTCCCGTTCAAGTTGATCATTGACTGTCTTCCACCCCATTGTTTTTCTTTTTCATTTTTTAACAAGCGGGAAAGGTGAATGTTTAAATTTTTCGGGATATTGATCCCGTTCTTTCAGGCCAAAGATAAGAATAATATCGGGTTTTGGAACGACAACCAATTTGTTGGTTATAGTGAACCTGGATTTCTCATAACTGTTTAATCTATTATTTTTGATTTTTAAAAATGATCTTATGCAGAAAAGCTTTACAACCCGGTCGCTAAATATCCCTTTTCCGAAGAGCGACCCTTACAGGGCACTGGATATGCCTGTCTATGAATCTGTGGCATTCGACTTTGATTCGTCCGAAGAGATTGCTTCCTGTTTCCGGGGAGACAAGCCCGCTCATTTGTACTCCCGTACCAGCAATCCTACTGTAGAATATTTTGAAACCAAGATGAGAATTCTTGCCGGGGCTTACCAGTCTTTGGCGCTGGCTTCGGGAATGGCGGCCATATCCAATACCATCCTCACCCTGTGTAAAGCCGGTGATAATATCATTTCAAGCCGGAACCTTTTTAGCCATACCTATTTCCTTTTTACACAAAGCCTTTCCAATTACGGACTTGAAACGCGTTTTGCCGATACAAGGGATCCTGCGGAAGTTGAAAAGCGCATTGATGAAAACACCCGGCTGATCTTTTTGGAGACGGTCACTAATCCCCAGCTGGAAATCTCTGATCTTCAGCGACTGGCTGTTCTGGCGAACCGGTATAACCTTTTGCTGGTGACCGACAGCACAGTAACTCCGCCTGTCGTTTTCAAATCAGAAAATTTTGGAGTACATCTGGAGGTGATGTCGACGACTAAATTTATTTCAGGGGGGGCCACCTCTTTTGGAGGGGTGATTTTGGATAACGGCAATTATGACTGGTCGTTAAACCCAAACCTGCGCCTGTTTTCCGAAAAATACGGGAAGGATGCCTTCATCGCCGGTCTCCGGAAAAATTATTACCGTCATACAGGCTGTCCCATGACAGCTCATACTGCTCATTACCAGATCATGGGGCTTGACACGCTCGAACTCAGGCTGGACAGGTGCTATGAAAATTGTATGGTGCTGGGCAACTACCTCGGTGACCATCCGGCAGTGAGGAAAGTCAACTACCCGGGGTTGAAATCATCGGATGGCTACGAGCTTGCTGTGAAGCAGTTTTCAGGAAAGCCAGGTGCGATCATGTCGTTCGATCTGGAATCGCAGGAGGCCTGTTTCCGGTTTATGGACCGCCTGCGCCTGATCCGCCGCGCAACCAACCTGAACGACAACAAGTCGCTGATCATCCATCCGTTTTCGACCATCTATGCCGACTTTTCCGACGAGGAACGGAGAATGATGAATATTCGCGATACGATGATCCGGTTGTCAGTAGGTATTGAGTCTGCCGCCGATCTGATCGATGATATGGCACAGGCGTTGAAGTGAGGCACAAGACGGTCTTCCGTTTCGGGTTTCCTTGATGC
>CAZOYZ010000001.1:24565-27355 GCA_964584045.1 uncultured Prolixibacteraceae bacterium
GGCTCTGAGTTCTTATTCATTCATCAGGTTTGCCGTGTGGCATGCCACAACGGCAGCGGTTTCGGTACGCAAGCGGCTTGCGCCGAGCCCGACGGGGATAAAACCGTTTTTTAGGGCAAGTTCGATTTCACTTTCCGAGAAATCACCTTCCGGTCCGATCAGGATCAGATTCGATGCGCTGCCCTTTATTTCATTTTTTAACTGCTTTTTATCCTGGCCATAGCAGTGGGCAATGAACTTCTTTCCATCGAAAGGGCGGCACAGGACATTGTTCAGGGGAGTAAGCGGATTAAGCCCGGGCAGGTAAGCCTTTACCGATTGTTTCATCGCGGCAATGATCACTTTTTCCATCCGGTCGTTTTTCACAGTTCGTCTCTCCGAATGGTCACATACCACAGGAGTAATTTCATCGATCCCGATTTCTGTTGCTTTTTCGAGAAACCATTCAAAACGGTCCATATTTTTTGTGGGTGCAACAGCCAGATGGAGGTAATGACCTCTTTTACCGAACTCCCCGGTTTTTGACATCACCTCGATCTGACAATGCCTCGGATTGGCATCGGCGATCTTCCCCTCATAAAAATTTCCCCTTCCATCCACCAGACTGATCCGGTCGCCGTCGACCAGCCTCAGGACGCGAACGGCATGCTTTGACTCGGTCTCGTCCAGAAGATATGTCGTTCCCGCTATGCCGGGAGTAAAAAAGATTTGCATGATTTCAGAAAATTTTTCTTATTCTGTGCAGGCGCAGGTTGCTGTCCCTTCAAAGACCGCCTATTTATATAATCTGGGCATTAACTGGAAAGCCAGTTTTCCTTCGTGCGCAGATACTTCTTTCCAGCTTTCAGCCTGGAAGTCAATACCTACTGTCGAACAAGTCGGCATGTCACTGTTGAAGAGCCTGACCAGATTATTGACCAGGTAATACACAGTCGGATTATGTCCGAAAACGAAAACGGTTTGCACTTCTTCGGACAGATTCCTGATGATCTCAAGAAAATCCTGGGTCGTCAGCCCTTCGTACAACTCATCCTCCACCAAAATCCCCGAAACAGGATAGTGCAGGGTCTCTGCGAAGATCGTTGCTGTTTTATAAGCACGTGTCGCAGGACTTGAAAGAATTAAGTCGGGGATGACCCGTTCTTCTTTCAGCGCAAGACTTAATAATTTTGCGTCTTCTTTCCCTTGCCGGCGCAGTTTGCGGTTAAAGTCATCATCATACCCATAGGGGACCGCTTTGGCGTGTCTGATTATAACAATACGTTTCATGGTGTACTTTTTTCAATCCATCCCTGCAAAACCCCTGGCTTTTGTTCAAAAACAGGAGCAATACGGGGAGTTCCTGTTTTTGATTACCGGGATATTTTAATTCAGTACTAAATTAAGCTATTTTTATCAGGTAAAAACATAAAACTCCCCGATGATTAAAATAGGATTAATTTCGGATACGCATGGAACCATGAGTCAGCGGACGTTTCATTTTCTCGAACCGGTTGATGAGATCTGGCATGCAGGAGACATAGGTACCATCGCACTGGCCGATGAGTTGGCCCGCTTCAAACCGCTTCGTGCGGTATACGGAAATATTGATGACCGGGTTATCCGCATACAGTTTCCCGAAAACCAGCGTTTTTTATGTGAAAAGGTCGACGTTTTCATAACGCATATCGGAGGTTCTCCCGGCCATTATGCACAGCAGATCAGGAAAGAAGTTTATGCCAATCCCCCCCGCCTGTTTATTTGCGGGCATTCCCATATTTTGAAGGTCATGTACGATAAAAAGATCAACTGTCTGTACATGAATCCGGGTGCTGCCGGCAACAGAGGGTTCCATCAGGTGTGCACCGCATTGCGGTTCAGCATTCATGAAGACCGTATTTTTGACCTGGAAGTCCTGGAATTTGAAAGAGCCCGCTTTTAGAACAACTCACTTTAGAAATGCACAGGCGACCCAGTTGTTTTTCTCACGGATCATTCCCTTTTGAAGGAACAATTCCGACGCTTTACCAACAATGGCTTCCAGATCATCCCGGTAAAATCCGCTGACCAGGATCATCCCGTCCCCGGCAAGTACCGAGGCATACTTTTCGAGATCCTGCAAAATGATATTCTTCTGAATATTGGCAAGGATCATGTCAAAATTTTCGTTTTTGAGCAGTTCTGCATCTCCTTTAAAAGCCGTCAGGTTGGTCACCTGATTTAAACCGGCGTTTTCGAGTGTACTTTCATAAGCCCGTTCATCGACATCGATGGCTGTCACGTTCCTGCAGCCGAGAAGGGAAGCCAGTATACCCAGGATACCTGTGCCGCAACCCATGTCAAGAACAGCTTTACCGGTCAGGTCCAGTTCCAGAAGGTGTTCGATCATCAGAGAGGTGGTCTCGTGATTGCCTGTCCCAAAAGCCATGTTCGGTTCAATAACGATTTCGTAGCGGGCTTCAGGATAGTCTTTATGAAAGGGTGCTCTCACGAGACATTTATTCCCTATCAGCAGGGGTTGAAAATAGTTCTTTTCCCATTCTTCATTCCAGTTAATGTCAGGCATCTCGCCGACCGAGAAACTGATCTTGAACGGCAGTTGGGCGATCACTTCTTCAATCTGTTGAAAATCTTTTTTTGCAGCAGGTATATAGGCATGAAATTCGGACGATTCGCCGTCAAAAGCATCGAAATCCAGCTGAGAAAGATAAGCGGTTAAGATCTCCCGGTTTGTCTCACTGTCCGGCGTCAGTGTAAATGTGACTTTTAAGTACTGCATACGTTTCCTTTACAAAATAATCAATAATCAAT
>CAZOYZ010000001.1:27455-29090 GCA_964584045.1 uncultured Prolixibacteraceae bacterium
CAACGGCTATACAAAATTCCTTTCCTTTTTGATGGTTTCGTATGCTTCATTCACTTTCTGAAATTTCTCCTTGGCCGCATTTTGAATCTCTTCACCCAGGTAGCTTACCTTATCCGGATGATATTTCATTGCCATGTTCCGGTAGGCTTTTTTAATTTCTTCGACGGTTGCAGTCGGTTCGATTTCCAGTATTTTATACGCAGCGTCACCATTTCCGATAAACATTGACTTAATCGACTCAAAATCTTTCTCACTGATACCCAGGTTCAGGGCCATATGCTTAAGCAATTCCTGTTCATTGGTACTTACCGTTCCGTCGGCCTGCGCGATACCGAAAAGAAAGTGAAGCATTTGTAAACGGGAAGAATAATCCATATTTTTCCGGATCTGGTGACAAACGTCGGCTACAGGGATGGATTGTTTTAAAAGGTCGCGAAGCATGTTTACTGCTTCCCTGGCCGAACCCGATCCAAAGTTGCGGACAAGAAACTCTTTGACGTAGTTGAGTTCCGACTTCAGGACTTTACCATCGGCTTTCATGATCGCCGAGATCAGCACGAGCAGGCTCATGACATATCCGCCGGTAGTTGTTCTCCTGCTGACATGATCTTTACTTTCAGACGTCATTGTATCCTTGTCGAGCATAGAGCCTACCACAAATCCCAGTATTCCCCCGAGCGGTCCGAGAAAAGCCCACCCCAGTCCACCGGCAATCCACTTTGCAAATTTATCCATCCGTCCTAAATTTTTTATCTAATTCAATTAACTGAGGAATAATGAGTTCTTCGTTATTATTTCTGATCACATAATCGGCCATTTTCATTTTCTCCTGATCAGGCCACTGTCGTGCGATTCTCCTTGTCACATCTTCCATCGTGGTGTCTTCCCTGTTCATGATGCGCTGTATCCGTTCTGCCTCAGGCGCGGTAACCAGGATATTGAAATCCATCATGGAGTAAAACCCGCTTTCAAACAGAATCGCCGCTTCATAAACGACATAGCAGGAATTTTGTTTGTCCAGCCAGCTGAGAAAGTGCTTTCTCACGGGCGGATGGACAATGGAGTTCACTTTTTTGAGCAACTCGGGTGATTGAAAGATCTGCTGTGCCAGTTTTTTTCTGTCCAGTTCAGGGCCCGCCAGATAAATCTCCCTGCCGAAAATGTGAACAAGCTGATTGCGGATCAGCGGAGAACTGTTCATCAGTGCTTTCGCTTCTGAATCTGCAATGTAGACCGGTACTCCGAGTAGTTCGAAAAATTTGCAGATTGTTGATTTTCCGCTCCCTATTCCTCCTGTAATTCCGACTTTTAACATAGCTTTATTTTTCGATCAGATATTCTACTTGTTCGGGCGAAAGGGAGACTGAATGTACAAACGGAGGTTGGGTTTCAATACTCAGACGAAGCATGTCCGTTTTATTCTGAATTTCCTGATAGGAAACAGTCACCTTAAAATCCCCTGCCTTTACCTCCTTAAAACGGCTTAACGCGATCATGAAGCTCACATTCACCTCGTCCGGAAAAAGATTGATATGCATCCCCGGGGGGAGGTCTTTGATGACAACCGGCACAGTGATCTGTTTTTCTGTGAACTCTTCCACCGGGATTTCCAAAAGGACCCGGTTGGTTTCAAAT
>CAZOYZ010000001.1:29190-32733 GCA_964584045.1 uncultured Prolixibacteraceae bacterium
CTTAGAATTTTCCGGACTTTTTATTGATCGGCTTCTTTCCCGCTCAAAGATAAAAAAAGGGCTGGTTAAATGTCAGCCCTTTCAGAATAACTTTTGCCTGGTTATTTTTGAGGAGTGACATCTGACATGTCTTTTACTACTGCACTTTTGTCAACCCGAAGTTTCACATTTTCGTCGACCTGCAAGACGACATAGTTATCTTTTATTTCTGCTACTTTCCCGTAAATGCCGCCGGTAGTAACTACTTTGTCACCCTTGGCCAGGCTTTCACGAAATTTCTTCAGTTCTTTCTGTCTTTTTACCTGGGGACGGATCATGAAAAAATAAAAAATAACCATGATCAGTATTAAAGGCAAAAAAGCGGTAAGCGGATTGCCACCAGTACCTTGTGGCTGAGTCATTAATAAGTAATTCATTTGTTTCTTTTTTTATTTAGTTTGTATCATATTCTTTTCTAATTGTAAATATTCAGCAATTCATTTTTTACATATGCAGCGATCGCCAGTTTGGTCCCGTTTTTATCGGCGGCATTGGTTGCGATCGTGATTTCCTTATACACCTTTCCTGTTTCCCCCGCGGAATTGAAAATAATTTCCACGTATGCCGAATCTCCGGGAATGATCTCTTCCCGGGGATATTCTGCCGTGATACAACCGCAGTCGGATTCTGCATTTTCAATTTTCAGAACCTTCGTCCCGGCATTTTTTACACAAAAACTGTAAGCGACAACTTCGCCCGCCTCTAATGTTCCAAAATTATGGAATTCTTCCTGAAACACAAATTTTACAGCCTTTGTATTTTCATCCGGCTGATCTGCCGGACGTTCAGCCTGGTTGACACATCCGGTAAAAACCAATAAAATCGCCATGAAGCGAGCCATGACAAAAGATTTTTGACACCCGGGAAAATGTTTATTGGCGAGTTCCATACGTTGATGTACTTTAAAAAGCGATGAAGTTTAGTACGCAAATGATATACATTGAGTCGAAAAAATAATCATATGAAAAGTGCCTGTTTCATTCGTTCCCGTTTTCTTCACCAATAAGGCCGCGGCCACTTTTGATGATCTTTTCTTCCTTTTTCAGGGCCTTCAGTGATTTATCCAGGATTCCGTTGATAAAGTTCCGGCTCTTCTGCGTACTGTAATACTTCGACAACTCAATGTATTCGTTCAACGTAACCTTGGTCGGTATGGAGGGAAAATAAAGAAACTCAACCATGGCGAGTTCGAGGATCATATTGTCAATGAACGCGATCCGTTCAACGTCCCAGTTCAAGGTATGGCGTTCCACGATTTTTTTAAGCTCCTGGTGGTTTAAAATGCTTTTGCGGAAAAGGTTTTTGGCAAATTCCCTGTCTTCTTCGTCTTTAAAGAACGGAAGCAGAGCCTGGTCACTGTCGCCGAATTCCTTGAATTTCTTAACAGTCTTGATAATCATGCTGATTACAAAATCAAGATCATCGTTCCAGTAAATACTTTTTTCTTCAAGCAGAAGGTTCAAATCGTCCGATTGCAGGATCACTTCCCCGAACAGCAATTCGAGTAGCTTTTTGTCGTCGGCATAACCGGGTTGTTCGGGTGATGACATGTATTCTGCATAAAAATCCGTCTCAAGCATGGAATTGTACAGTTTCCTAACCAGTTTCGGTTCATCGTGCCATCCCAGTTTTGATTGCTCCAGGTATTTATTCAGCGATTTGTTTGACCTCAAGTGACCGATAACCTGATTATTGACAAAACGGAGATTGGGATTCAGGTCTTCTTCGGTAGGAAAATGTTTTTTCTTGCGCAGTTCAATCAGCGAATTGGCATGATTAACAAGTTCTACCGGGAGCTGAAGGATGTAATGATAAAGATCGTATGTCTTTTGAATGCTGAAAAAAAGCTCTTTCTCAGTATTGTTGATGGATTTGTCCGGTGACGTATAATAGGCGTATAATACCTGCAATACCTTAATTCGGATAATTCTTCTGCTAATCATTATTATAGAACCCGTTACTTTTTGCAGGTGGCAAAGTTAAAAATTTCTTTTTGTGTTTTTCAACTGCGGGTAAGTTTTTTCAGCAGGCCCTTCGTTTTAAACCTCGTTATCCGGAGTTTCTTTTTAATTATCAACAGGATCAGGGGTCTCATCGTCCTGCTCGTCTTCCCATTCGTAACGGGTGCGCCGTGGTCCCTGGTTCCTGTAATAAAGGCTAAGGACAAGTCCGCTCAGGCTTCCCCAAAGGTGGCTTTCCCATGATATGGAGGCCTCGATCGGGAAGATACCCCAGAACATTCCCCCGTAAAGAAAGACGACAATAACGGCGATGGTGAGCAGCTTGACATCATTCCTGAAAATGCCGCTGAAAAATAGAAAGGCACCCAATCCGTATATGACGCCGCTTGACCCGATATGCCATGCTTCCCTCCCGCCGAGCCAAACACAAAGCCCCGACAAAAAGTAAAGCAAAAGGAAAATACGACAGGCAAGCTTCCTGTAAAAGAAAAAGAGGGAGAAAGAAAGCACAGCAAAGGGAACGGAATTGGCAGCCAGATGCTTCAGATTTGCATGGATAAACGGAGAAAAAATAATGCCTTTCAGTCCTTTGACCTGTAGCGGATATATCCCAAATTCCGCGAAATCTTTATGAAGCAGTACCTCTGCCAGGAAAGTCAGCCAAAAGCCACACAGAAAGACGCCCGGAAAAATCAGACTGTACCGGAATATTTTTTTTTCGGTTTCGGCGTCCGGCTCAACCCGGTTCGGATAATAATTGAAGAGGCGCATTTTGTCATTTACTGTTTAGATTTTAACCTGATGAAGGGAACAAAGCAAATTCACTCCGTGAAACCGGTATTACGAATGTGACTGCGAGATCAAAAATAACGAATTTGATCAATATGCCACCATTCTGTAACTTTACACAGACCGGTTTTCGTAAAAATTTCTGAAGAGCCGGTGTATTTTACAGCCTGCGGGTTTTTTAACAGGGTATATGAACGGGCAAATGGAGGACGAAAAATCGATCAATATCTTTTGGTTCCGGCGTGATTTGAGAATAGCAGATAATCATGGCTTTTATGCGGCGCTGAGAGCAGACAAACCTGTTTTGCCGGTGTTTATTTTTGACACCGGTATTCTGGATGATCCCGAAGACCCCGGGGTGAATTTCATGACAGGGGAAGTCCGGAAACTTCACGATCTTTTTGAACAAAGAAAAAGTTCCTTGCGGATTTTCCGGGGCAAACCGCTTGACGCATTCAAATTGCTTCACACGGAATATCTCATCGATACCGTTTTTTTTAACCAGGATTATGAACCCTATGCAATTTCAAGGGACAGGCAGGTTACAGAATTCCTGGCATCTGCGGGAATTAAATACAAGTCGTTTAAAGATCATGTCATTTTTCATATGAGCGACATTCTGAATGACGCGGGAATGCCGTATCGTGTCTTCACACCCTACAGCAAAAAATGGAAGGCTCTTTTTTTCGGCCAGCAGTTGCAGGAGTATCCCTCAGAAAGGCACCTGGATCATTTGCTCAGGGCGAGTCAGCCA
>CAZOYZ010000001.1:32833-36139 GCA_964584045.1 uncultured Prolixibacteraceae bacterium
GAGAAGCGTTCCTTTAATCCCGCCTACGATCATATCCAATGGATAAACCGGGAAAAGGATTTCGTCAGGTGGTGTGAAGGGACGACCGGTTATCCGATGGTGGACGCCGGGATGAGGCAATTGAACGAAACCGGCTACATGCATAACCGCGTAAGGATGATCGTGGCGAGCTTCCTGTGTAAGCACCTGTTAATAGACTGGAGATGGGGGGAGGCTTATTTCGCAGGTAAGTTGCTGGATTACGAACTGGCTTCCAATAATGGCGGGTGGCAGTGGGCTTCAGGCTCGGGGTGTGATGCTGCACCTTATTTCCGGATCTTCAATCCGGTTTTGCAACAAAGGAAATTTGACCCCGGTGAGACTTACATCCGGAAGTGGGTACCTGAATATGGTACTGCAAAGTATCCCCAACCCATCGTGGATCACCGGCTGGCGCGCGACAGAGCGCTCCGCACCTACCGGGATGCAATGAGCAAAGAATAAATTCATCCTTATTTCCGGATCCAGTTCACGATCTTCGGATCATCCGGTTTGGTTTTAGGACTCGCAAAATCGACGAGGTGACCCTTTTCATCGATCATGTATTTTTGAAAGTTCCAGGCCACTTCAGAGTCCATGACACCATTTTTTTTCTTTTGAGTCAGCCATTGATAAACGGGTGCCATATCATCGCCCTTGACAGAAATCTTTGACATCATCGGGAAGGTGACACCATAATTTTTTTGACAGAATTCGATGATTTCTTCATTTGATCCGGGTTCCTGTCCGAGAAAGTTATTGGCAGGGAAGCCAATGATCGTAAAATGTTCCCCGCCGTATTTTTCATAGAGAGCCTGGAGTGCCTCGTATTGGGGAGTTAACCCGCACTTTGAGGCTGTATTGACCACCAGCACCTTTTTACCCCTTAAACCGGACATATCGAATTCATGACCTTCAATATCTCTGACTTTAAAATCGTAAATGGAGCTTTGACCAAACGTGATTGCCGTCATCAAAGCAAATAAAATTGACAAACCAGATTTTTTCATACACGGTATCTTAGCAGAGATCACAACAATCATTATTGGAAAAAGGTTTAATCCCGGAAGGATATGCTTTTCCCTGTTGATAAATTAATCCGTCGCAAAAAGCGAAAATGATTATCTTTGGTTTTCATTTATCTGTTATGGAGAATTTCATTGTTTCTGCAAGAAAATACAGGCCCGATACCTTTCAGACCGTTGTTGGACAGGCTTCTATTACGGCTACTTTAAAAAATGCGATCAAAAACGGACAGCTTGCCCATGCTTATTTATTTTGCGGTCCCCGTGGAGTCGGAAAAACAACCTGCGCCCGGATTTTTGCAAAAACCATTAATTGTCAGAACCTGACCGAGGGAGCGGAGCCGTGCAACACCTGTGAATCCTGTGAAGCTTTCAACAGCAGCCGTTCGTTTAACATCCATGAGTTGGATGCGGCGTCAAACAATTCGGTCGACGATATCCGCAGTTTGACCGACCAGGTACGGATCCCTCCGCAGATCGGCAAGTACAGCGTTTATATCATCGATGAGGTTCATATGCTGTCGCAATCTGCTTTCAACGCTTTCTTAAAGACACTGGAAGAACCGCCCCGGCACGCTGTTTTTATTCTCGCCACCACCGAAAAACATAAGATCATTCCGACCATCCTGTCGCGTTGTCAGATTTTTGATTTCAACAGGATACGTATTTCCGACATTTCCGATCATCTTGCCCTGGTGGCGCAAAAGGAAAAGGTCAGTATTGAAAAAGAGGCCTTAAACGTGATCGCCCGTAAGGCCGATGGAGCTATGCGTGATGCACTTTCCATATTCGACCAGATCGTCAGTTTTTCAGGCAGGCAAATTACCTACAAGGATGTCATTGCCAATCTGAACGTTCTTGACTACGATTACTATTTTCGTCTCGTTGATGTGTTTCTTCGTAATGATGTAGCGGGCGCATTCATGCTCTTTAATGAAGTGCTGGAACATGGTTTTGAAGGACATCATTTTATCTCAGGCCTGAGCAGCCATCTGCGCGATCTGCTGGTATGCAGGGATCCGGTGACCCTCCAGCTCCTGGAAGTGGGTGGCGAGATCCGTGAGAAATATAAGTCACAGGCAATTTCCTGTAATGAGGATTTTCTTTTTGATGCGCTGGCAATCAGCAACGACTGCGATCTTCAATACAAGGCAAGCCAGAATAAACGTTTACTGGTCGAATTGGCGCTGATCAGGATGAGCCAGCTTACCTTAAAAAAAAAATAGCTGACGAAAACGCGCCGGAGGAGCTGGAGCCTTTTTTTAGCGCCGTGAATAACCGGCAGGAGGTGAAAACCCCTGAACCTTCCCCAACGAATCTGACTGTTCCTCCGGTCGCGACGGATCCTGACAAACAGCCTGTGAAAAGGCTTATTCGCAAAAAAGGCAGCGGCTTTACTCCTTCCATTAAAGATGCCCTGTCAGGCAAAATGCCGGAAGAGTCTCATTCTGGTGGCGATGCGAGGGATAAACTCAAGGTTTTTGCCGGGGAGGAGATGAATCAACCTTTTACAAGGGAGCAGTTTGAGCAGAAGTGGGTTGAGTATCTGGATCATTTGCAGGACCGTCCGAATCTGAAAGTCACGCTTTCACGGATACCTGAGATCCTGGATGAATTTAAGCTGAAACTGAAAATTGAGAATTCGGTTCAAAATGAGGAAATAAGCAAGATTAAGCCGGATATGATTTCATGGCTAAGAAGGGAATTACAGAATACCCGCATTGAACTAAACACAGAAATAGTTGTTCAGGAGGTTGAAGTGAAACCCTACTCAGAAACGGAAAAACTGGCTGAGATGACCAGGAAAAATCCGAATATCCATTTATTAAGACAAAAATTTAACCTGGATTTCGGAGAAGTGTAATGCCGGAGGTGAGAACGTATTTTAGGACAATAAGTTAGTCAATTTAACCTGATAACGCAGCGTTATGAAGGTAGAATTTTACAAAGAATATTTCGTTTAATGCTGGATTTATGTTGCTTTTTAAGTATTTTTGATAATAATCTAAAAATTATGGGGTATGTTAAAAGACAGTGTTTTAAAAGCTTTCAACGAGCAGATTAATGCAGAAATACATTCTGCGTACTTGTATCTGTCCATGTGTGCCTGGTTTCAGAATAAGGGATTGTCGGGTTTTGCAAACTGGATGAAAGTTCAGTATCAGGAAGAATTGACGCATGCCATGAAATTTTTTGATTATATCCATGAAAGAAATGGCCGTGTCATTCTTGATCCGATCGCCGGAGTTCCTGCGGATTTTGA
>CAZOYZ010000001.1:36239-39592 GCA_964584045.1 uncultured Prolixibacteraceae bacterium
AACTGACAACAGGTAAAGAAGGCTGCCTTTACGGGGTGGCCTTTTTTATTAATTTATAATAAATCTATTGATGGAGATGGATAAAAGGATTGCAGATGCCTGGAAAAGCCTGTTTGACTTTTGCAGGTCCAATTTGGCGGTTGCGGATCTGAATGAAATTCAGCGGGCGTTTGACTATGCCCGCGGGATATTGGGCGAAACTTCTCTTCCTGACGGCAAAATCCTGCTCCTTCATTCGGTTGAGGTTGCTCAGGTTATCGTCACCGAAGTGAGCCTGGAAACGGATACCGTAGTGGCCTGTCTCCTTCATCATGTGACGCACGGTGGTCTTCCTGCCCCATCTGACATCAGGGAAATAGAACGTATTTTTGGGGGTGCGGCAGCAGGAATGCTCGAAGGAATGGCAAAGATCAATGCTCTGGATACCGAAACTGTGGGTCTGCATTCTGAAAATTACCGTAAGTTGATGCTAACCCTGGCAGGCGACGTACGTGTTATTCTGGTGAAGATTGCGGAGCAGTTGTATATGATGCGGCGGTTGGAGAATTATGAGAGGGAGACCAGAAAAAAGCTTGCCGTTGAAACCTCTTATTTATATGCACCGCTGGCACACCGCTTGGGGCTTTATAATGTCAACTCAGAATTACTGGATTTATGTTTGAAAGAGATGAATCCGGAAGCTTTTCAGCAGGTCAGTGAACGGGTCAAGGAGTCGGAGAATGAACGGCGGAATTTTGTTGCCGAGTTTGTAAAGCCGATCGAAGAAAAGCTGTATGCACGGGGCCTCAGATTTGAAATGAAAGCGCGCACGAAGTCCGTTAATTCGATCTGGAATAAGATGAAAAAGCAGGGAGTAAGTTTTGACGAGGTTTATGACCTGTTCGCGATTCGCGTTATTCTGGATTCAGAGCCGGAAATGGAGAAGTCAGAATGCTGGCAGGTTTATTCGATCGTTACGGAGGAGTATCAGGCGAACCCGGAACGTATGCGCGACTGGATCACCGTACCCAAATCGAACGGGTACGAGAGCTTGCATGCGACGGTACTGGGACCTCACAAAAAATGGGTTGAAGTACAGATCCGGACCAGGAGGATGAACGAAATTGCAGAAAAAGGGCTTGCTGCGCACTGGAAGTACAAGGGTGGCCAGGCTTCGGATGAAATGGAACGCTGGCTTGCCAACGTGCGCGAAATTCTCGAAAATCCCGATGCGAGTGTGGTGGATTTCATTGAAGAATTCAGAACCAATATTTATAAAGACGAAATCTTCGTTTTTACTCCCAGGGGAGATTTGAAACGCTTGCCTGCCGGATCTACTTTGCTTGATTTTGCATATGAAGTGCATTCGCAGGTTGGGGATCACTGTACCGGAGGCATGGTGAACGGGAAAAAAGTTACCCTGAGGTATCAGCTTAGGAACGGTGAACAGATCTCGGTTTCAATGTCCAACAGCCAAAGGCCAAAGCTGGATTGGCTTGATTTTGTCAGGACCTCCAAAGCGAAAACCCGGATCAAGGCCAGTCTGAATGAAGAGCGCAGGCGGGAAGCGGATCAGGGGAAGGAAATCCTTCTGAGGAAGCTGAAAAACTGGAAAATTGACTATACGGACGAGGTGATCAGGAAACTGTTAAAACACTATCAGTTTAAGCTGGCCCAGGATCTGTATTATCATATTTCGACAGGCAAGATCGAGACCCTTGACATCAAGGAACTGCTTACCGGAAATGATGAAGAGCAATCGGCCAAACAGAAACTGGAGGAACTGGTTCCTCAGGAGCAACTGAAGGAACTGGATTTCACCGGAGGTGACGATTACCTGATCATTGACAATAACATTAAGAACGTCAATTATAAGCTGGCTCCCTGTTGCAATCCGATTTTCGGGGACGGGATCTTTGGTTTTATCACGATCAGGGAAGGAATAAAAATCCACCGCCGGACCTGTCCGAATGCCAAGCAGATGATGGAACGCTATCCGTACCGGATCATCCCCGCAAGATGGCGTGATTCGGGTAAACGGACTTCATTCCAGGCCACGATCAAGATGGCGGGCACTGACGAAATTGGTATTGTGGGTCAGATCTCACACGTGATCGCGAAAGACATCAGTGCGCAAATGCGGTCGATTAACATTGACTCGGCCAACGGGGAGTTTGAAGGCACCCTGCGTGTCTTTGTGAATAACCTCGAACATTTGGATTTTCTGATGAAAAAATTACAACATATAAAAGGAGTGTTGCATGTATCAAGAGCTGACCAGTAAATATCGTGTGATTGCAGCACCAAACAGCATGAAAGGCAGTATTGACGCGTTTCGTTTTGCTGCGGTCATCGGGAAGGCCTTTCTTGCCGTTTCCGATCGTTTTGACGTTGTTCAGGTTCCCGTGGCAGATGGTGGTGATCTGACTGCTGAAGTACTGGGCAGGGCGATGAAGCTTAACGAGCAGGTTGTCCGTGTCCGGGATCCGAGGGGACGAAGAATTCCGGTTAAATACCGTTTGGGGAGGGAAATGGCCGTGATGGAAATGGCCGATGCTTCCGGGATGAAACTGCTGGCCGTGAATGAGCTGGATCCGATGCGGGCATCCAGCGCGGGAACGGGAGAGATGATCAGGGATGCTGTTCTGCGGGGAGCAACTAAAATTTTGCTGGGGATCGGGGGAAGCGCGACGATTGACGGAGGAATGGGCCTGCTCGAAGGATTAGGTGTCGTCTTTTTCGATCATGAAGGAAAGCAGTTGGCTGCTTCCGGTGAGAACGTGGGACGTATTGCGGGCTGGGATGCTTCATCGCTTTCGGTATTGGAGGGGACGGAGATCCGGGTAATCTGCGACGTGGATAATCCGTTGTCGGGCACGGCCGGGGCTGTTCAGGTCTTCGGAAAACAGAAGGGCGCCAAGATCGAAATGTTACCTGTTCTGGAACAAAATCTGAAGTATTTTGCAGACCTTATCCGGAAGGATAAGGGGAAAGACGTGTCCGGGCAGAAGGGAATGGGAGCTGCAGGAGGCGTGAACCTGGCGCTGGTTGGTTTCTTGAATGCAGAGATTGTCCCCGGGGCCGGATTTGTCCTTGATACCATTGGTTTCGATAAGGCTCTTGAGCAGGCAAGCCTTGTGATCACGGGAGAGGGTAAAATCGACATGCAAACCTTTGCCGACAAGGCGCCTTATGCTGTGTACAAACGGGCAAAACAGCAGGGGATACCTGTGTTTGCCATCGGAGGAAGTGTTACACCTGAGGCAGGTTCTCTTTTTGACAGGGCGTATTCCCTGATGAACAATAACGTTGACCTGGAAACTGCAGTTAAACAGGCCGAGAAACTTATTTTTGAAAGAGCGGTGCAGGCTGCA
>CAZOYZ010000001.1:39692-41896 GCA_964584045.1 uncultured Prolixibacteraceae bacterium
ACTTACGACTAATTTATTTTGTTTCTAACAGCACGGATCGTTAATTTTGCTTCCCGGAAAAGCAAAAATCGATCTATGCAAAAGCAGTTGTTGTTAGGGGCTGAGGCGATTGGACAAGGCTCTGTGGACGGGGGCTTGTCGGGGGTATATGCCTATCCCGGAACGCCTTCTACCGAAATCACCGAGTACATTCAGGAGAATGCGCTTGCCGGCGAAAGAAATATTCACAGCAAATGGTCGGCCAACGAAAAGACAGCTTATGAGGCTGCCCTGGGGATGAGTTATACCGGGAAGCGCGCATTGGTATGTATGAAGCACGTAGGACTGAATGTGGCAGCCGATGCATTTATAAACTCCGCCGTCACGGGACTGAACGGAGGTATCATTTTGGCAGTAGCTGACGACCCGTCCATGCATTCTTCGCAAAATGAGCAGGATTCCCGGTTTTATGCAGGCTTTGCGATGATCCCGGTGCTGGAACCTTCTGATCAGCAGGAAGCTTACGACATGGCCTACGAGGGATTTGAGCTGTCGGAGCAAACCGGATTGCCCGTGATGTTAAGGATTACCACCCGCCTGGCTCATTCCCGCTCAGGCGTGGTCAGGAAAAAACTGAAGACCCAGAACGAATTGAAGCTGCCAAAGGATCTGAAACAGTTTATCCTGCTTCCCGGCATCGCCCGGCGCCGTTACCAGGAGCTGCTTGATAAGCAAAAGTCGCTGAAAGAACTTTCCGGCCGGTCACCTTACAACCAATACCGGGAGGGAACAGACAAGAGCCTCGGAATAGTATGTTGCGGGATTGCCGTCAATTATCTCAACGAATGTTTCAAAGATATCGCCTGCCCTTATCCGGTTATTAAGGTATCGCAGTATCCGTTGCCCGAAGACCTGTTGAAGAGAATGTATGATGAATGCAGGGAAATATTGGTGCTTGAAGAAGGTTATCCTTTCGTGGAAGAACAGCTGAGAGGCTTTTTCGCGAATGGTGTGCGTATCCGGGGAAGACTGGACGGAGCACTGCCCCGCTCGGGAGAACTGAACCCGGACCACGTCATGAGATCGCTCGGGATAGAAGTCAGCCAGAGTTTAAAAATTCCTGATTTTGTTGCCAGCCGTCCGCCGGCCATGTGCCAGGGCTGCGGGCATGTTGATGCTTACCTTGCCATGAATGAGGCGCTGGCGCCTTATGGTAAAGGGCACGTTTTTTCCGATATCGGCTGCTATACCCTCGGAGCACTTCCTCCTTACGAAACCATCAATTCGTGCGTCGATATGGGAGCGTCCGTCACCATGGCGAAAGGGGCTTCCGACGGAGGACTTTTCCCGGCAGTGGCCGTGATCGGCGATTCGACCTTTACGCACTCCGGAATGACCGCATTACTCGATGCGGTCAATGAACACACGCCGATCACCGTTGTCATTTCCGATAACGAGTCAGTATCAATGACCGGGGGGCAGGATTCGTCAGCAGAAGGCAAAATCGAGGATATATGCCGGGGACTGGGCGTGGATCCTTCGCATATCCGGGTGATCGTCCCCTTAAAAAAGAATCACGCAGAAATGGTCAGGATTTTCCGTGAAGAACTGGAATACAGGGATGTTTCCGTGATTATTCCGAGGAGGGAGTGCATCCAGCGTGCAACACGGAGGAGAAAAGCCGGAAATCGTGAGCAGTGAGAGGAAAAATGGAAACCGGAGAACGGAACGAAATGACACAAGACACAAGACACAAGAAAAAAAAGTCGCGAGTCGCGAGTAGTGAGTAAGAACGAAGACTTTACAAACTGTAAACTGTAAACTGTAAACTGTAAACTGATACGAGCGAATCGTGATAACGAAGATGAAAACAGATATGATATTGGCAGGAGTCGGAGGACAGGGAATCTTATCCATCGCCGCTGCTTTGGGGGAAGCTGTTCTTCTCGAGAATCTGTACCTTAAACAAGCTGAAACACATGGCATGAGCCAGCGGGGTGGGGCAGTAGTCAGCCATTTACGTATTTCGGAAAAGCCTGTCGCTTCCGATTTGATCCCTCTTGGCAGCGCCGACCTCATTCTCTCGGTCGAACCCATGGAATCGTTACGTTACCTGCCTTTTTTGTCGGAACGGGGGTACCTGGTCACCAATACCAATCCTTTTGTCAATATACCGGATTATCCGCAGATTGATCTGGTGCTGGAAGAAATCGGGCGTCTACCCC
>CAZOYZ010000001.1:41996-43712 GCA_964584045.1 uncultured Prolixibacteraceae bacterium
TCGGCAGTACCGCATTCACAGTCGCAGTTCAATCCTTTTTCGTATTGTTGCAGTGCACGCAGGCTCATCCCCATCGATGAAAAGCCTCCGTCGTGATAAAGATTTTGCATGGTTACTTTTTTAGTCAGATCAGAGAAAAGAGTAATGCAATAACCGGCGCATTCATCGGCAGTGGCATTGCCCAGTGGCGACATGCGGTCGGCAAAGTCAAGCAGCTTGCCAATGCCTTTCACACCACTGCCCGCCGTAGTCATCGTTGGCGATTGCGAAATGGTATTTACCCTGACATTGCGTTCAAGTCCGTAAATATAACCGAAACTTCGGGCTATTGATTCCAGAAGGGATTTGGCATCGGCCATGTCATTATACCCGTAGAAAGTGCGTTGCGCTGCCACATAGCTTAGGGCAACGACCGACCCCCATTCGTTGATCGCATCCAGTTTTCGTGCTGTTTGCAGGACTTTGTGAAATGAAATGGCCGAAATATCCAGCGTCTTTTCCAGAAAATGGTAATCCAGATCGCTGTAGTGACGTCCTTTACGGACATTGGGCGACATGCCGATCGAATGGAGAATGAAGTCGATTTTACCGCCTAAAATTTCCATGGATTTGTTGATCAGATTTTCCAGGTCGCTTACATTGGTAGCATCTGCTTCAATCAGACCGGCGTTGCACTTTTCGGCCAGTTTTGCCGTGTCGCCCATGCGCAGGGCTACGGAAGTGTTGGTCAATGTGAAAACAGCGCCTTCCTCGAACGCACGTTCTGCAACTTTCCATGCAATGGAGTCTGAATTCAGAGCGCCGAAAATGATTCCCTTTTTACCTTCTAGTAAATGATAAGCCATGATTTTAAATTTTATGCGTTATAAAACAACTCTCTCCTGAAATGGTTGCAACCCGTCAACAGAAATGCCGGCTGTTGCCGGCATTTCTTAGATCTTTTCCATACTGCTGTCTGGTAACCACCCCTGGTTGCCGTCAGCGAGGCGTATTTCCTTCCAGGTTCCCAGGCTGTCCCTGATTTCTACTTTCAGGCCTTCATGGATCAGGAACAGATTTGTTCCTCCTTCCGACGGAGAACTTTTCACGGTGACGCTGGGTTGTGTGATAATGGCAAAACGATGCGCTGTCATTCGTTTTTCCTGTCCCGAGGCGAAGTTATAACTTAAAACAGAAACTGAGATCGCCATGATGCCGAACCAGAATGATGCGCGTTTCATTCCCGGCGAATTGGCGAAGAAGAAGAGGCCGGCGAGGATCAGGGTCAGGATGAACGTAATGACACTTATTTTTGCCCACCCGTCGGCAGAGTATTTATTGGTGAGATCCTTCCACCAGCGGATAAAAAATACCTGGGGAAGGGGTTCAATGGCGTCGACGACATGCTGATTGGCTATTTCCAGATTGAACCGGATATCTTCGTCATTGGGAGCAAGGAGTTTCGCCCGCTCATAGCTGATGATCGCTTTGGTGAACTGCCCCGTTTTATAAAACGCATTTCCCAGGTTGTAATACACGTCGGCCGATTCCAGGCGGCTGTTCAGGATTTGCTGATAGATTTCAATGGCCTGTTCATATTTCCCGTCGGCGTATTGCTGATTTGCTTTAACAAGCAGGGAATCCTGCGGATACGCGGAGATGCCGGCCATCAGGATGAATATGGTTGAGATCAGTGTTTTCATAAATGTTAATTTAAGAAGTCGTAAGTCGTAAGTC
>CAZOYZ010000001.1:43812-45875 GCA_964584045.1 uncultured Prolixibacteraceae bacterium
CCCATTAACGTAACCGCATCACGGTATAATCCCTCCGGCGTTCCACCCGCCGAACTCGGTGCATACCGTGCAAACTCGCAGGTCTCCAAAAGACCGATAAACAGGTCAATGACCTCCTGATCAACAC
Source organism: uncultured Prolixibacteraceae bacterium (assembly GCA_964584045.1). Classification (GTDB taxonomy): domain Bacteria; phylum Bacteroidota; class Bacteroidia; order Bacteroidales; family Prolixibacteraceae; genus JBCFBK01. Next base: position 43,940 of record CAZOYZ010000001.1, read on the forward strand.
CTCTTTTTGCCAAAACAGCCGTAGCTTTTTCCCTGCTGAGATCGGCTACCGGTATGTTTAGCTTGTCGCTTAAATAGCCCCAGTAGGCTCTCAATACCGATTCATAAAACGCTTCCGCCTTGTTTTGCTTCATATAACCGTGCGCTTCCTTTAATCGTTTCCGTGCCGCTTTGTTGGCCCGTTTGGTGCGTATGAGCTGAATATTGGCATTTTCGCGCAGCTTCTTCCGATAGATGAAAACCACCAGAAGGAAGATCAGCAAAGCAGCGCCGTCCAGCAGCCAAAAGAGCGAACTCCCAAAGAACAGGCTGTCCATCGGTTTTAGCTTGTATTGGTTCTGTTTGATATACCGGATATCTTTCCCGATATAGCGGACATTTTCTTTTGAATAGGCACTGGTGACGGTTGTGGACTGACTGTCGTCCCCTTTTTCAACATGTATGGGAAATTCCGCTGAACTTTGAACAACATACTGACCGGTTGACGGATTGAAAGATGCGAATTTTACAGCAGGGATGGTAAAATCTCCCGCGTGCCTGGGGATGATCAGGTATTCAAACGTCTTTGTCCCGGACATGCCGTTGGCGTTGACCTGAAGATGATCACTGGTTTTGGGATCGTAGACTTCAAAATCGGCCGGAAAATCTATTTTAGGAGCTTCAATGAGCCTTAAGTTTCCGCTTCCGATTATACTCACCTTTAGCGTGATGGCCTCATTGGCCCTGGTTTCCGTTTTATCGGGTTTGGCTGTGAAATTCATGTTTCCCACTCCACCGTAAAAACCTTCAGGCGAAGCAGGGAGATCTCTCACAGTGACCGTAACCGGATCACTGATCACCCGGGCAGAAACGGTTCTGTAGTTATCGAAAAAGTCATCGAAAAAGCTGCGTTGCCTCCTTATTTGCTGCCTGAGCAGCGTGGTAATTTCAAAGGGTTCGATCCTGATCTTTCCGGTTTGCTGAGGGAAAAGAATTGTTTTTTTCAGGACACCCACCTGGTATATTTTGTTATTGTGAACTTCACGCGAGAAGCTGATCTGACCGGGAATTTCAATGTCCTGGGTCCAGAAGCCTTCGAACGACGGCAGTTTGACATCTTCAAAGCCCGTTAGCGAGGGAACATTCTGTGATACATAGATCTTTACGGTGGCAACCATCTGTTCTCCCCTGTAAACCTGATGCTTGTCGAGGTCAATCTTTACAAAAAGATCGTCCTTGCTTAACTCGGTCACGCTTGCCGGCTGTTCCTGCTGTTGCTGTTGCTGCTGCTGAGGAGAGGAAGAGCCTTGCTGCGGTACCTGACCCTTGACAACCTGTATCTTTAGTTCATTCGATTGATAATTTTTGCCGTCAACTTCGATAGTTGCCGGCGGAATGGTAAAAGTGCCTTCTTCCTTTGCCTGCAGGATATAAATATAGGAGAACGAGAATTCCTGGGTTGTTTTTCCGTTGATGATCTGGATGCTTGAACTTTGGGAAGTGGACGGACCCATAAGCACATTGAAATTTGACAAATCAGGCAGTTGAAGATTGCTTCCCGCCTCATTAATGGTAAACGAAAGCCTGAATTGTTGACCCACCGATATGACGTCGGGCGCTGACATGATAAACCTGACATTGTCAGCCCCGGCGAAAAGGACCGGTAACATCAGGAAAGCCGCAATTAAAAATTTCTTTATCATTGTAATCATATGCTATTTAAAACGTTTTTGAATCATGGGTATCTGGTCGCGAGCCGTGAGTAAAAATACTAAAAATTCAACACCCGTTACACGCGACTTGCTACCCGTAACTCACCAGTCTTTTTCCGTTTTTCGTTCCTGCGCTCTTTCTGCCTTTGCTTTTTTTACCTTTTCCTGGATTTTTTCTTCGTCATTCTGCAAAGCCTGCAACAATCGTTCCGCATTCTCCCTTGAGATTTTTTGCTGCTGTTGCTG
>CAZOYZ010000001.1:45975-49630 GCA_964584045.1 uncultured Prolixibacteraceae bacterium
TGATCCTTGTTCTGATCCTGCTGATCTTTATTCTGGTCCTTGTTTTGGTCCTTTTGGTCCTTATTTTGATCCTGGTTTTGCGGTTGATTTTGTTTTTGCTGATCCTGTTTCTTTTTCAGGTTCATGGCATAAACCAGGTTATATTTGGTTTCCAGGTCGTCCGGATTTTGCCGGAGGGCTTTTTTGTAGGCTTCAATACTCTCATCCAGCTTATTCTGCATCAGCAGCGAATTGCCCAAATTATGAAGGGCCTTTGACTTTTCGATCTTATCGGTACTTTTTTGAGCAATCTCTTCAAATTTGCTTCCGGCCTGCTCAAAATTCATTTGTTTGTAAACAGCATCTCCCAGGTTAAAATTCCATTTCAGGTCATCGGGACGCTTTTCAAGCGCTTTCCTGTAAGCAATCTCAGCCTGGCTGAACGCGGTTGTGTCCAGCTTGGAGGTATCGGCCGCAGCCTGTTCATAAATCTTGTTTCCCTGTCTGACAAATTTACGTTCGTTCTGAGCCTGTGATGACAAAGCAAGTACTGCAAACAAAAGAATGACAATATATTTAAATCGTTTCATTGTATCAGGATTTTCTGTTACCATATCATTTCTGCGAAAACAGGAGCTCTTTTCGGATCGGCAGGTTCCCGCTTTCCCGGAAATGAGTTTCCCGTTTCATCTTCCAAATAATTTGATGTTTTTCAAATACTTGTTTTTTCTTTCAAGGATCAGAAAGTTAATCAGTAGCATTGCCAGTGCGAATCCAATGAACCATTGGAACTGGTCTTCGTACTCCGAATAGACCCTTGACTCCACTTCGGCTCCTTCCATTTTTTCAATCTCGTTAAACAGCGTATTCAATCCGACCTGTGCATTGTTGGCCCTGACGTAAATTCCTTTTCCGGAAGCTGCAATACGCTGAAGCATGGGTTCGTCAAGCCTGGTGACAACGACCTGTCCGTTTTTATCTTTCCGGTAATCTTTCTGTCCGTTGTAGTATACCGGGATTGGTGCACCTTCGGGTAAGCCCATTCCCAGGGTATGGACGATAATTCCCTGTTCTGATGCGGCCGATGCAGCACCAATCGCGTCATCCTCATGGTTTTCACCATCTGTGATAATGATGATGGCTTTATTACCTGCAAACTGAGGGCTAAAAGAATTGACAGCCAGATTGATAGCCGCGCCTATTGCGGTTCCCTGCCGGGGCACAAAATCGGTGTTGACCGCGTTCAGAAACAATTTAGCCGAGGAATAGTCGGTCGTGATCGGCAACTGGGTGTATGCGTCACCGGCAAAAACAATCAAACCGATCTTGTCGTCCTGCAGATTGTCTGCCAGTCGTGAAATGGCCATTTTCGCCCGTTCAAGGCGGTTAGGCTGAATATCTTCGGCCAGCATGGAGTTGGAGACGTCCAATGCGATGATCAGCTCCACTCCATTACGCTTTTCTGTTTTTAATTTGCTGCCAAACTGAGGCCGGGCAATTGCCAGGATAATAGCACTGACGGAAAGCAGCCAGATGAAAAAACGGATGACCGGCCTGGTATTACTGGCATTGGGCATTAACTCCTCCAGTATTCCTTTCTTTGCAAATTTTGCCAATGCCTTTTTCCGGCTGAACCATGTGATCACGAAGAGGATGATCAATACCGGTATGATGAGTAATCCGTATAAATATTCACCGTTGGCAAATCTGAACATTTCCATTCTTCAATCAATTAAGGTATATTTCTGAAAACCGTGAGTTGTAAAAATAATCCTGCTGCAAGAATAATACCAGCCATTATGGCGTAACGTTGAAATTCCTCATTTTTTTTACTGTATTCTTTTACTTCGATCTTCGATTTTTCAAGTTTATCGATCTCTTCATAAATCTGGACAAGTTTTCTGTTGTTGGTTGCCCTGAAGTAGTTTCCGCCGGTGATGCCGGCAATTTCCTGCAGCGTTTTCTCGTCAATTTTCACTTCCACATCCCTGATTTGAGTACCAAAGGGTGTAGGTACCGGGTACGGGGCGGTTCCGATCGTACCAACACCGATCGTATAAACACGAATGCCGTAGGTTTTAGCCAATTCTGCCGCTGTTACAGGAGCAATTTCTCCCCTGTTGTTTTCACCGTCAGTGAGCAGAATGATCACCCGGCTTTTGGTGTCACTCTCCTTAAGTCTTGCTACAGCCGTGGCCAGTCCGTTCCCGATTGCTGTCCCGTCTTCGATCATGTTGCTGTGGATGTCCTGGAACAGGTTGATTAATACAGCATGGTCGGTGGTCAGCGGGCACTGGGTGAAACTCTCGCCTGCAAACACCACCAGACCGATTTTATCATTGTTCCGGCCCGAAATAAACTGAGTGGCCACATCCTTGGCGGCTTCAAGCCTGTCGGGCTGAAAATCCCGCGCGAGCATGGATGTGGAAATGTCGAGGGCAATGACAATGTCTATCCCTTCGGTAGTCACATTCTGCCAACTGCTCGACGACTGAGGCCTGGCCAGGGCCAGTGTCAGCAGGCCAATGCCTGCAATTTGAAAAACAAAAGGGAGATGGCGCAGGTAGTGCTTCCATCCCTTACGGATCGTTCTAAACCCCATGAACGATGAAAAGCGGATGCTGGCACCCATTCTTCTGAATCTGAAAATATACCAGGCCGCTATTGGTATGATAACCAGTAACAGATAAAAAAACTCCGGATTTTTAAAGGTAATATTGTTCATGTATATCGTCGTTCAAATTTCAAAGTTCAAATTTCAAAGTCTTTTGCAAAAAGCTGACCGTGCATGGCACACAGCTTCTTCAACCGTTCATCATTGATCTTCCGGTCTCCCTGCTCCGGTTTCCGTTCTTCATTTCAACACTACTTCTTCACCTTCCCGGTCATCTCCGTCCGGCTGGCTGATTTTAACTTCTTCCTGTTTTGTATCGTTCACAAAAAAATATGCATTCATCAGCGTCAGGTGATGATCGTCTGCCAGAGGTTCATACTTGGCGAATTTAACCAGATCGGCCAGACTCAGGATGCTCTTCAGATTGTTGAATGATTTATCGGGGATAAGATCCTTTCGATACCGAAAGGCGCTTAATATTTCATCGGTCGTGAATTCCATGGCCTGAATGCCGAAGCGGTCCTCGATGTAGACACGTAAAGTATCGGAGATCTCGCTGTAATAAGTTTTCACCTGATTATGCTGCCAAAGTTTTTGTTCTTTGATCCTGTCGAGCATTCGCAACGCGATGACGTGAGGTGGCTCTTTGGGCTTTATCGTCTTTCCAAAAAGTGGTTGGTTGTTTTTCCGCCGGTGTAGGTAGTAAAAAAGGAAGAAAAGGAGTGCTCCTATCAGCATGATGCCGAGAATATACGGTGAAACTTCCTTTAACGTCACCGGTGCACCGTACGGCTTTTTAATATCGGCGGGTCCCCTGGTCGTGTCGATCGGCATGGTATGCACGTAGAATTCAACCGGGAGGGTTTCGATGGTCGTGGTTAACTTGTCGTTTTTCAAATCAAACTGAAAGGACGGGATTACTTGTTTCCCGGTATCAAACGAGGTGATGGTCAGATTTTGGATAATTTTGATTTGCTCTTCTTTCTCCAGACGAAAGGTATCCAGGGGTGACCGCGAAATGACCTCAACGGTCGATGACAGCGTATCCCCGATTTCGGGGAA
>CAZOYZ010000001.1:49730-51536 GCA_964584045.1 uncultured Prolixibacteraceae bacterium
ACGCCGCACTTGCTAAAGATCCGGTCAAGTCCGGAACTGCTTTCCTTCCACCATCTTTCGTAAATCACTCTTATTTTTTTACTGCTGCTGTCAATCCAGATATAGTTGCCCGTTTCCGCGTCTTTCAATTTGATCATTCCGACGGGAGGCAGGAATGTTTCACGCTGATCGTAAATCCTTAAAGCGACCATATCGTGCTTGCTGTTGGCGATGGTCAGCGCTTTCTCGAATTCCGGTTCATCCTGAATGAAGTCGGAGATCACGAAGCAGGTGCATCTTTTCTTGATGGCATTGGTCATGTAGCGTAAAGCCCCGGTGATATTTGTTCCTTTTTTCTCAGGAAAAAACTCAATTAATTCACGAATAATACGAAGAATATGGGATTTCCCTTTTTGCGGGGGGATAAATTTTTCGATCCTTTCTGAAAAAAAGATCACGCCGATCTTATCATTGTTTTGGATCGCTGAGAAAGAAAGGATGGCTGAGATTTCAGTGATCACATTCTGTTTGAATTTTTCAAATGAACCAAAATCGCGCGAACCGCTGACATCGATCAGCAGCATGACGGTCAGTTCCCGCTCTTCCTCAAATACCTTGATATAAGGTTTATGATACCGGGCAGTAACATTCCAGTCGATATTTCGCACGTCGTCGCCAAACTGATATTCGCGGACCTCGCTGAAAGCCATGCCCCGTCCTTTAAAGGCAGAATGATATTCACCCGCGAAGATATTGCGGCTCAGCCCCCGGCTTTTGATCTCGATTTTCCTTACCTTTTTTAATAATTCTGTATGATCCATTGTTTTCTGTTATGGGACTTCCACCGTATTGAGAATTTCAGTGATAATATCTTCGGAAGTGATATTATTGGCTTCAGCTTCATAACTTAACCCGATACGGTGTCTTAGCACATCGGGACAAACAGCCCTGACGTCTTCCGGTATGACATAACCCCTTCGCTTGATAAACGCATAGGCCTTTGCAGCCTGGGCCATGGAGATACTTGCACGGGGAGAACCTCCCCAGGAGACCATATCCGCATATTTTTCAAGTTTATATTCCGAAGGGTTACGCGTGGCGAAAACGATATCCACAATATACTTGCTGATTTTTTCGTCCAGGTAAACCTCTTTGACCACTTCCCGTGCCTTCAGAATGTCTTCTTTCTTCAGAATGGCCGATGCCTGTGGAAACTGCTTCAGCAAATTTTGCTGAATAATCAGTTTTTCTTCTTCTTTCTGGGGATATTTAATGATCACCTTCAGCATAAAACGGTCAAGCTGCGCTTCGGGGAGCGGATAGGTTCCTTCCTGTTCGATGGGGTTTTGTGTAGCCATGACCAGGAATGGTTCATTCAGGTTGAAAGTGGTCTCCCCAATTGTGATTTGACGTTCCTGCATCGCCTCGAGCAATGCCGATTGAACCTTTGCCGGCGCCCGGTTGATCTCGTCTGCCAAAACGAAATTGGTAAAGATCGGACCTTTTTTGACAACAAATTCTTCATTTTTCTGACTGTAGATCAGTGTTCCAAGAAGGTCGGCCGGCAGCAGATCGGGAGTGAACTGGATCCGGGCGAAGTCGGCGTGGATGGTTTTAGCAAGAGTATTGATCGCCAATGTCTTTGCCAGACCCGGCACACCTTCCAGTAAGATATGACCTCCCGAAAGCAAGCCGATCATTAAACTTTCAGTCAGATGCTTTTGCCCGACGATCACCTTATTCATTTCCAGGCTGATCAAATCCACAAAAGAGCTTTCTCTTTGGATACGTTCGTTTAGTTCCCGAATATCAACAGCTTGATTCATA
>CAZOYZ010000002.1:0-46911 GCA_964584045.1 uncultured Prolixibacteraceae bacterium
AGGATTTCCTGGATCATAGTCTGATTTTTTAATTAAACAAAAAGGCTTCCGATCTGGTAAACCGCAAAGGCGGCAATCCATGCCAGTACCGTCGTGTAAACCGATGTAAAGGCAGCCCATTTCCAGCTGGCTTCTTTTTTAATGGCCGCCACAACCGCTATGCACGGGAAATAGATCAGTACGAACACCATCAATCCGAACGCCACCAGCGGTGAAAAGACTTTTTGACCGGTTTTAGGGCCGTTGGTAAAGGTTTGTTGCTGGAGTTTTTCCTTTAGGGATTGCGTATTTTCATCCGCATGAAGACTGGCCTGGTAGAGCACTCCCATCGAACTCACCACAATTTCCTTGGCAGCCATTCCCGTAATGATGCTCATCCCGATTTTCCAGTCAAATCCGAGCGGAAAAATCACGGGTTCGATGAAATGCCCCATTTTTCCAATGAACGATTGTTCCTGGCGTTCTTCTTCCTTCAACAGGGTGAGTTGTTCCACCTGTCCGGCTTTTTGGGTGTCGGTAAGTGTCTGGTCTGCTTCTACCCTGGTCCGCAACGCATCATAATCTTTCGAATATTCCACGTGACGGGGATAATAGCCAAGCGCCCAGATCAGGATCGAGGCAAACAGGATGACCGTTCCCATTTTTTTCAGATACTGCGATCCTTTGTGCCACATGTGAATCGTCGTGTTTCGCAGGGTGGGCATCCGGTAGGGCGGAAGTTCCATGACAAAAGGGACTTCTTTTTTTGCAAATAATGTTTTCTTAAAGAATAACCCCAGCAGCACGGCCAGTGCGATCCCCAGAAAATAGATCAGGAACAGCAGGGCTCCCTGATACTCGTAAAAGAAGGCGGAGATCAGCAACACATATACGGGGAGCCGCGCACTGCACGACATAAAGGGAATGATGAGCATGGTAAGCAGCCGGTCGTTCCGGTTGTCAAGGGTACGGGTAGCCATCACGGCAGGTACATTACAGCCAAAGCCCATGATGAGGGGAATGAACGACTTGCCGTGAAGGCCGATCTTGTGCATCAGTTTATCCATGATGAACGCCGCGCGCGCCATATATCCCGAGTCTTCCATCAGGGATATAAAGAAGAACAGGATGAGGATGTTGGGCAGAAAGACGATAACCCCGCCTACTCCGCCAATGATCCCATCTACGATCAGATCATTTAACGGACCCGGGGGCACGCTCGTTGCGATGAGATCCCCTATCCAGCCTATCCCTGTCTCCATCCAGTCCATCGGATAACTGCCCAGTGTAAAGGTAGCCTGGAAGGTGAGCCAGATGAAAAAAATAAAGACCGGAAAACCCCATACTTTGTGGGTTAATACTTTATCGATCTCCCGGCTCTGGTCGCGCCTGACCTGGGCGCCCGGCCTGTAGGTTTCCCGAAGGGCTCCTGCAATAAATCCGTATTTGGCATCGGCGATCAGGGTTTCGGACTGGTCGCCCATCATCTTTTCAAGCCGGCTTGTCTCCCTGTCGGCGGTTTCCCTGATCGTCTCAAAGAAAGGAACCTGCTGCAACAGGCGCAGGGTAGGCTGGTCTTCTTCAAGCAGTTTGATCGCAAGGTAACGCGTTGAATAATTTTTATTCCGCTGCTCATCCTTCTTTAATGCCTCCCGGATGGCACGGATCGATTGCTCGATCTCAGCGCCGTAATTAATATGAACATGTCTTACAACCGGATCCCGTTCTTCATAAACTTCGATGATCCGGTTAAATAATTCCTTTAATCCTTTTCCTTTGGAAGCTACCGTGGGGATAACCGGGATGCCGATCATCTGCCCGAGATGTTTATAATTGAAGCGGTCCGCTTTCTTCTCCAGTTCATCATACATGTTCAGCGCAATGACCACTTTGATATTCATATCGATCAGCTGGGTCGTGAGGTAGAGGTTTCGTTCCAGATTGGAGGCATCGATCACATTGACTACCACATCCGGCCTCTTTTCGATAATATGATTTCTTACAAAAAGCTCTTCCGGCGAATATTCGGTAATGGAATAGGTTCCGGGCAGATCTGAAATAACAAATGTATAGGGGGGCTGTTTGAACCGCGCTTCCTTGGCATCGACGGTAACACCGGCATAGTTGCCCACCCGTTCGGTCGATCCTGACGCGTAATTAAAAAGAGTGGTTTTGCCGCAGTTCGGATTGCCGACCAGGGCGACCGAGATGGTTTTGCCTTTTTTTATCCCAGTGATCTTCATGCGGTGTTCGTCGATGGTGCCTTCAAATTTGCCAAACAGAAGGTCCCTTGCGGCAGAAGGTGAAACCACCTCGATCATGTCGGCTTCACTGCGCCGCAAAGACACTTTATATCCCATGATCTCATACTCGATCGGGTCCTTCATCGGGGCATTTTTAATCACCCTCACCCGCTGCCCTTTTACAAAACCCATTTCGGAGATCCTTTTACGAAATGCACCTTGTCCCAGGACATGCAGAATGACACCCTGAGTACCGCTGGGTAAATCGGTTAATCGTTTACTCCTGATCTCAACGTTTGTATTTTGTAAAAACATCATCTCCCCCTCTTTAATTCCTTCATTTCAAGGACATCCTTCTCCTGTTCCCTCAAAATTGCTACCCGGATGAAAAGATAACTGACAGACAAGTGCCTTTGTTCAAACGGATCCGCGAGTCTTTCCCCGGGAATTCAGGATGTTTCGCCGGTTTGTTTCAGTCAAAAGTAAGATTTTGCAGAAATCCTGTCAATCCCCACTAATGGGGATATTTGACGATAAAAAAAAAAGCATATTTTTGCCATCCGATAACCTATTCAAAAAAAATCATAAGTTATGGCTTTACAGAAAACCCTTTTGATGATCCTGGACGGTTGGGGGATCGGTGATGGTTCGGAACGTGATGTGATTGCCACGGCTCCCACTCCTTTTATGGATTCGCTGATGAAAGAGTATCCGCATTCCCGGTTACTGACGTCAGGAGAAAATGTGGGATTGCCCGACGGGCAGATGGGTAACTCGGAAGTAGGGCACCTGAACATAGGAGCCGGCAGGGTGTTGTATCAGGACATGGTCAAGATCACCAAAGCCATCAGGGATCGCTCCCTGTGGCAAAATCCGGGTTTACTGAAAGCATATCAATACGCCAAAGACAATTACAAGAAAGTGCATTTGATCGGCCTGATCGGCCCCGGCGGAGTCCATGCGTTGAGCATCCACATGATCGCTCTTTGCCGGATGGCCACGGATATGGGACTACAGGATGTTTTTGTTCACGGATTAACGGACGGGAGGGATACTGATCCCCGTTCCGGGTATGACTTTTTAAAGACCGACCTGGAAGCGCTGAAGTCAACCAACGGACGTTTTGCTTCCCTCATTGGCCGCTATTACGGGATGGACCGCGACAAGAATTACGACCGGATCAAACTGGCATACGATATGTATACAAAGGGGGAAGGTGAAAGGTCGACCGACCTGCTCGCGTCCGTTAAGGCCTCTTATGAGGCAGGTATCACGGATGAATTCATAAAGCCGATCGTGATGGTCAATGAGGATGGCGGCCCCGTTGCCCTGATCGAAGAAGGGGATGTCGTGATCTGCTTTAATTTCCGTACCGACCGCTTACGTCAGACGACCATTGCCTTCACCCAGGAAGATTTGCCCCGGTTCGGAATGAAGACCATGAATCTGGAATGGTATACGATGACCAGCTATAAAGCAGATTTTAAGAATGTTCATGTGATCTTCAATAAGGAGAACCCGACCAACACGATGGGGGAGGTCGTCTCAAGGGCCGGGTTGAAACAAATCCGGATTGCCGAGACAGAGAAATATGCTCATGTGACCTTCTTTTTCAGCGGTGGGAGGGAGCCGGAATTTGAGGGAGAAAAGCGTATCCTGATCCCTTCACCCAAGGTACCTACCTATGATCTCCAACCCGAAATGTCGGCGCCGGCAATTAAGGATGCGATTATACCGGAACTTCAAAAACAAGAGGCTGCGTTCATCTGCCTGAATTTTGCCAACGGCGACATGGTTGGCCATACAGGGGTATACGAGGCCATTTATAAAGCTGTAGCGGCGGTGGACCAGTGCATCGGCGAAGTCGTCACGGTCGCCAGAAACAACGGGTACAATGTGTTGATCATTGCCGATCATGGTAATGCCGATAACGCCGTTAATCCGGACGGATCGGCTAATACGGCCCATTCGCTGAATCCTGTCCCCTGCATTTATGTCAGTGATGACAGAAGCCTGAAGATCAATGACGGTATCCTGGCTGATATTGCACCTACCCTGTTGTCGGAAATGGGACTGGAGATCCCGGCGGAAATGGAAGGTAAAGTTTTGATTGAGAGATGATGCGCATCGCTTATGCTTGAAATTGGAAAGACTATTGTCAGTTTTGATGTACTGGAGGAACATTTCCTTTGCGATTTGATGAAATGCAAGGGGGCCTGTTGTGTGGAAGGCGACTCGGGAGCACCGCTCACAAAAGAGGAAGTGGTCACGATGGAAAAGATATATCCTTCAATAGAACCTTACATGACCTGCGAGGGGAAAGCAATCGTTGAGATGCAGGGAATCTCTGTGATCGATCACGATGGTGATCTGGTGACTCCTTTGGTCAATAACCGCGAATGCGCTTTTACCTGTAAAGATGAACACGGGATCACCCGATGTGCCATCGAAAAAGCCTTTCTTGATGGTAAGATTAAGTTTCGAAAACCACTGTCTTGCCATCTGTTTCCGGTGAGGATTACCGAATATCAGCGTTTTGATGCTGTTAATTATCAGCAGATAGGGATTTGTAAACCCGGACGGTTATGCGGAAAGGGGCAGAAGCTTCCCCTTTACCAGTTTTTGAAAGAACCGCTGATCAGAAAGTACGGGGCTGAATGGTACGGACAACTGCATTTTGCGGCCATGCAAAAACCATGGGACCGGCGGTAATCCGTCTTCATTTCCGCAGAAGCATAAAATCAGGTAATGCATCTGATCATTGTTCAGCAGGGATTTTGTATTTTTAAACGGCCAAAGCCGATCAGCAAAAACCAATGAACATTGCTAAATTTTTGAATCAGCCGTTTACCTTACTCGATGATGTCCGTCACCGGTGGGTACTCATTTTCGTTTGTACAGGTTTTGGTATTGTTTTCATCAACGTATTTGTTCCCTTCAATATTAACCGGTGGAGCAATGATTCCGGGATCAGGGAATTTATACGCCTTTCCGGTTTCGGACTGATTGCCGGTCTGATCTTATTCATCTCTCAGTTCGGCATTCGAAGAATGGCAGGTGTTAAACATTTTAATGTGCTGACTTTCGGGTTTTGGTTTATCGGGGAGATCAATTTGATGACCGCCGCTTTTCTTTTACATCAATCACCATGGGTCAGTCCCGGACGTTTTATGAACGATTTTCCTGAAAGCCTGAAGTATACCCTTCCGGGAGTCATGATCCCGTATTCGCTGGCACTGTTATTGATTTCGCAGATCGCGAGCCGGAATAAATTGAGCGAGTTGAAGATCAAAGCAGACAAGCCGGTTTTTGAACATGGACTGCTGGACTTTCCTGACGAAAAGGGGGTTGTGCGCTTCTCCGTAGCCGGCGATCAGATTCTGTATCTTGAATCGGCCGACAATTATGTCATCGTATATTACATGGCCGGGAATAAGCTCGTTAAGCAAATTTTGCGCAATTCCATGAAGAACATTGAGAACCTGTGCAGCTCCTTCCCTTTGGAAAGGTGCCATCGGTCATTTATGGTCAATCTCCAGAAAGTTGAATTTGTAGATCATGAAAGGAATAACTGCCGCATCAAGCTTTCAGGAGTAGAAAAATTAATCCCCGTTTCCCGGAAGTTCTATCCAAAATTCAAACCATACGGCGACAGGTAGTCGGGTGATGTCATTCACCCCTGCATGAACGTGTTCGTCCCAAAATTTTTTTTTGTCTTTTCCCATCGCATAGATTTGTGCATGATTTCCCGGGGAGACCCGGAATGTTCAGAGGTCAAAGTGTAAAATTAATGAATCATTTAAAAACAGAAAAAGATGAAAAAATTGAGTTTGTTCGTTTTACTTTTTTTAGGTGTGGTAATGTGCGTGAAAGGGAATTCACCTGTTCCGGCAAAAGAAAACCTTAAAGGAACCTGGGAATATAAAGTTCCGGATGCGCCCTATGAATACAGCACAGGTACTTTTATTTTCGGAGAAGTTGACGGAAGGCCCACCGTGATCGTCAAATTTAAAAGCGGGGCAGAAGTCAAGGCAAAGGACGTAAAACTTGAGAATGACAGCATTTCATTTGGGGTCACTGTGGAATATGAGTTGGTAAAAGTAACTGCAAAACTTCTGGATAATAAGATTACCGGAAAGGCCAGTTCTTCTCAGGGACTGATGAGCCTGACTGCTGAAAAGTCAAAGATGAAAACCAATTAAACCAACCGGAACTTCGGGTTCTGTAACTACTTTTCCCGGGCTTGCGTCGCCTGTTTCCTCAACATCGATAGATGCCGGCTAAGCTGCAAGTCCGGGGAAAGGACATCTCCGGCGCCTCATCTTTCCTCTTCCCGGATCTGCGAAGGCAACCGGAGCTTCAGGCCATCAATTCAATTCTGTTCCCTTCAGGATCAAGGACCGCCGATTCATAGAAACCATCGCCCGTTGTACTTGGTTCACGTACTATCTTAAAGCCATCTGCGCGCAGAGTTTCCGTCATCTCATCCACTTTCTGCTTTGAACCCATTTGAATCGCAAAGTGAATGATTCCCGTGAATTGCTTTCTCGGATCATTTTTTGACGGGGGAATTCCGGGCATCTGCATTAATTCGAGGTAACAATCCCCGTCAAAACTCAGGAAATATGATCGAAAGTCCTTGGTATGATTATAATAGCCTTCGTTGGTACTGGCGTCAAAATAATGCATATAGAAATTTCTCATACCTTCCAGATCGTTCGCCCAAATGGCCACATGTGTTATTTTCATAATGCACCTGTTTTTGGAAGTTGTTTACTAAGTTACCAAAATGTTTTGATATTTCATGGGATAAATTGACAGGATGTTCCGGGATTTAATTATTTTTACAGATCTTATGAGGCATTTATTGTAGAGTGTTAGTGTTTAATTATGATTAAGTTGGATAGGCTGACCTTGCCTGCAATGTTGCAGGTAAGCTTTGAGAGGTACGCGGATCGGCAGTCGCTGGTTTTTGTCGGAGAGGAAAGAAGGAGCTATCTGGAACTGCGGTCTGAAGTGGAAAGATTAGGTAACCGCTTACGAAATCTCGGGATTGGTAAGGGTACGAAAGTGGCCATTTTGAGTCATAATATGCCGAACTGGGGGATTGCTTTTTTTGCCATTGCGTCGGTCGGAGCCGTTGCAGTTCCCATTCTGCCCGATTTTCATCCGGACGAAATCACGAATATCCTGAAGCATTCGGAAGCAGAAGCCATATTTGTTTCCGGGAGCCTGAGAACCAAACTTGCGCCTGAAGAATATCCCGTGCTGCGTATCTTGTCCGTCGAAAATTTTCAGGAGCTTAATGCGGCAGATTACCCGGCCCCGGTTGTGGCCGAGAAGACTCCCGTTGGTTTTGAATATGAAGACGTGGATGAAGACGATCTGCTTTCGGTCATTTATACTTCCGGAACGACGGGAAAATCAAAAGGAGTGATGCTGACCCACAAGAATATCGTGTGGAATGCCGGACAATGCCGCTTTTTTCAGCCGATCAGCGCGGATGACCGTTTCTTATCGGTATTGCCGTTATCACATACGTTTGAGAATACCTTAGGATTGATACTGCCGGTGATGCACGGAGCATCAGTCCATTATCTCAGCAAACCGCCTTCACCGGCAATCCTGTTGCCTGCGCTCCAGGTAGTCAGACCAACCGTGATGCTGGTTGTCCCTCTGATCATCGAGAAGATCTATAAAGGGAAAATAATCCCGCAGATTAACGGTAAAATGATTACCCGCGTACTGTACCGGTACCGCATTTTCCAAAAATTGCTGAACCGGCTGGCAGGGAAGAAATTGTATGAGACCTTCGGGGGAAAGCTGAAGTTTTTTGGTATTGGCGGGGCCAAGCTGGACAACCAGGTTGAACGGTTTTTGATGGATACCACTTTCCCGATGGCTATCGGTTACGGGTTGACCGAGACGGCTCCGTTGCTTGCCGGTGCTGTCGGAAAGAACGTACGTTATTTGTCCACCGGTATCCCGCTTGAAGGGGTAAAACTACGTATAGCCAATGCGGATCCGGTTACCGGAGAAGGCGAAATCCAGGCAATGGGTGAAAATGTGATGAAAGGATACTTTAAAGAACCTGATCTTACCGCAGAGGTCTTTACACCGGATGGCTGGTTTAAGACCGGGGACCTTGGAAGGTTCGACCGATCCGGGTTTCTTTATATTAAAGGCCGGATCAAGAACATGATCGTGGGGGCCAGTGGTGAGAATATTTATCCTGAGGAAATTGAATCGGTCATCAACCGGATGGAATTCGTGCTCGAGTCGTTGGTGGTCCAGCAAAAGGGACGCCTGGTGGCCATGGTGCATCTCAATATGGAAGAGATAGAAGAGCGTTTCAAACAGCTTAAAGATGAAGCTGTTTCTCAGCTCAACGCCCGCATCGATGAAATTCTGAACGAAATTCAGAAGAAAGTAAACGAGCAGGTCAATAATTTTTCGAGGATACAGCAGGTGGTGTTGCAGCCGGTTCCCTTCGAAAAAACCCCCACATTCAAGATCAAACGCTTCCTGTATTATTAAAATCAGTCGTGACTCTTTTGTGATCCTTCTGTGATAAACACATTCTATCTTTCGGCTGTTTCCTTTAAAAAATGCTCATGGAAAAGGCGTTAATCATCGAAGATGATAAGGATATATCCGAACTGATCTCCATCCACCTGTCGGATATGGATTTGAACGTGGATAAGGCTTATGACGGCAAAGACGGTCTGATGAAGGCACTGAACAACAGGTACCGGTTTATCCTGCTCGATATCCGGCTGCCGTTGCTGGACGGTTTTGAAGTCTGTAAACGTCTGCGTATGGAAAGGAACAATACCCCGGTCATCATGATCACCTCCAAGTCGGAGGAGATCGATAAGGTGCTCGGCCTGGAAATCGGGGCTGACGATTATATCACCAAGCCTTTCAGTATCCGTGAATTGCTGGCCCGGGTAAAAGCGGTTCTGCGCAGGGCCGAAAGAACTCCGGCAGATCCGGACTCCTGTGAATCCGAAATCCGGTGTGATCATCTCTATATCAATGTTGGCTTGCGTATTGTCGAAATCCGTGGACAAAGAATAGAATTGTCCCCAAAAGAATTTGATCTCCTGATCCATTTGGCCTCCAATCCGGGTAAAACCTATTCGCGCATGCAATTGCTCAACCAGGTCTGGGGCTATGAGTTTGAAGGCTTCGAACACACGGTTAACTCGCATATTAACCGCTTGCGTTCCAAACTCGAAATCAATATGAATCAACCGGAATACATCCTGACAACCTGGGGAGTCGGTTATAAATTCAGGGAAATTTAATTTGAGAAAAAATAAAGAAAATGATCAAGCCCAAGATAGTTAACCGCCTGTATTTGCAGATTTCTGCGATTTTTTTGATGGTACTGATCCTGTTTACAGGAATTGTCCTCTATATTTCGGTGAAAGCAGCCCGGGGGTACTCGATCGAGGTCAATCAACGGTTAAACCGTGAACTCGCGGCAAACACAGTGAGCATGATCAAACCGCTGATGAAAAACGGGATGATCAGCGAAGAGGCTGTCGCCGACATTATGCATTCCATGATGCTTATAAACCCGATCGTGGAGGTTTACCTGCTCGATCCCCGGGGACAGATCCTGAAGTATGTTGCACCCGATAAGATCGTTAAGCTGGAACGTGTAAACCTGGAGCCTATCAGACGATTTCTCGGTGACCCGGAGCACGGTATCATTTACGGAGACGATCCGAGAAATCCGGGTGATTATAAGACCTTCTCAGCGGCAAGTGTGACCGAAGGAGATCGTTTAACCGGCTATATCTATATTGTCCTCGCCAGTCAGGAGTATGTTTCTGCAGCTCAAATGGTGATGGGCAGCTATATTTTGGGGCTTTCGATCCGTTCAGTGATCGCAATCCTGGTTATTTCCGTACTGGTGGGATTGCTGGCTATCTGGCTGATCACCAAAAGGCTGAATCCGATCATTGAAGGGATAAACCGTTTCAGAAAGGGCGATCTGACTGCGCGGATCTCGGTTAAAGACGGAGGTGAGCTGGATCGGATCGGGCTGGTATTTAATACTATGGCCGCCACCATTGAACGGAATATCCGGGAATTGAAGGGGGTGGATAACCTGCGCCGCGACCTGATCAGCAATGTTTCGCATGACCTTCGTACGCCGGTGGCCTCTATTCAGGGGTATGCCGAAACCCTGTTGCTAAAGAAAGATCAGATTAAACCGCAGGAACGGGAACGCTACCTGGAGATCATTTATAAGAGTTGCGAACGTTTAAAGAAGCTGGTGGCTGAACTGTTCGATCTGTCAAAACTCGAAACGCACCAGGTGAAACCGGAGGCCGAGCCATTCTCTATCGCCGAACTGGTCAATGATGTTGCCAATAAGTACAGGATCATCTCTCAGAAAAAAGGCATTAGCTTCAATACGGTTATCGCCAAAGATATTCCATTGGTGAAAGCAGATATCTCGATGATCGACCGGGTGTTGCAGAACCTGATCGATAATGCAGTCAAGTTTTGTAAGGAAGGAGATGCCATTAACATTGAGATCGATGCCAAAGACCCGGAAAAAGTACAGGTAAGAGTGGCGGATTCCGGGCAGGGGATCAAACAGGATGACCTTCCCCATATTTTTCAGCGCTACTACCGGGGAGCCGATCATGAACAAAGTACCGGACTGGGCCTTGCCATCGTGAAAAAAATGATCGAACTGCATCATTCCAGCCTACAGGTATTCAGCCAATACGGGCAGGGAACGACATTTGTTTTTGATCTTCCTGTGGCGCTGATGAATTAACCTGTGCGTTTGAATGCCTCGCTTTGTTTTTTCTCCCGTACGCACCACAATTCTTACACAGGCAGAAATTTCTTTCGCCTATGCCAGCCTGTGCGCAGATCTTTACTTTAGGAAAATCCGGTTTTTTACAAAAAGTTGAAAAATTTGTGACCCTGACGTGATACTTTATCCAGAGCTTTGGAAATGTTAAACATAAAGATTAAAAGCTATGGAAAGTACGAGTAAGAGAGAGCAAAGACAAGCTCGCCTAGGTTTGCCGGGCGGGAGTATTTTACGCGACAGCGGAGCGAAAATTGCGCTTAAGAGGACGCAAAGCCAAACTTGTTTGGTCTTTGCCGAACGTGAGCGACTTGCCGGCGTTAGCCGGAAGGTATTACGCTTCATGATGAGTGCAGTATGTCTGGTATTATTATTTGTAAGTTGTGAGAATGATGATTCTGAAACTCCTGCGATGGGTATGTTTACCGTCACGATCGAAAATGTTTCAGAAATGCATGATTTTTTTCAATCCGGGGTATTCAATACTCCTGTTGGTGAAAGCGGGCCCGGTCCTGCTCTTCCGGGTCATTCTTTTTCCTTTTCGTTCCATGCAGGTAAAGGACACTATTTATCGTTCACGACCATGTACGGGATATCCAATGATCTGTTTTACGCTCCTGCTGATGAAGGTGTTGCCCTCTATGATGACGACGGCCCGGTGACAGGGGACATCACTCCAATGATCAGGTTGTGGGATGCGGGGACGGAAGTCAATGAAGAGCCTGGTGTTGGTGCGAATACAGGCCCCCAACAAAGCGGACCTAACACCGGACCTGCAGAAAACGGGACAGTCCGCGAAATCAGTCAGGTCAATGATGGCTTTACCTATCCTCCTGTTGAGGATAATATCAAGGTAATGTTGGAATATGACGGCACCAGTATGTTTACCGTGACGATCGAAAACAAGAGCATGAGTACCACTCCGCTTTCGCCGGGGGTATGGGTCGTGCATTCCATGCCGAACGTTTTATTTGAAGAAGGACAAGCCGATTACGGGCACGGCCTTGAACATAACGCCGAAGATGGCGATCCGGCCGGCCTTGGCGAATACCTGACGATGCACAGTGGTTATGTTTCGCCTATAGGACCGGGCGTATGGGTAGTTTATAAAAAAGAAGATATGCCGTTATTTACAGAAGGGATGGATGATTATGGTGATGGACTGGAAGCACTGGCCGAAAACGGAGACCCGGCAGAATTGGCGGCATCTGTGATGGATACGGGCTTTGAAAGCGGCATCTATAATACGCCTGTGGGGGCCGGTGGTCCGGGCCCTGTCATGCCTGGTGAAAAGTATAGCTTTAGTTTTAAAGCTGAAGCCGGCGATTACCTGAGTTTTGCATCCATGCTGGGGCAGTCCAACGATCTGTTCTTTGCTCCGGGTGATATGGGCATCCAATTGTTTAACGGGTCGGAGCCGGTAAACGGGGAGGTTACAGACATGATTATGCTTTGGGATGCCGGGACCGAGGTGAATGAATATCCGGGAGCCGGGATCCACCAGCCTGCTCAGATGAACGGAGGGATGGATGAAAACGGACATGTGATGATGGTGAATGATGATTTTACCTATCCTGCGGTCGGGCAAATGATTAAAGTCACGATCACGGGAATGTAGAGTACAGGAGCCGGGAGGGTTGCAATGCTACCTATTTGCGATACGACATTTTTCCGGAATATCAAAATTTCCTCGGGCAGTTGACGGGCGACTCCTGTCGGCTGCCCGCGGTAGCATGAGCTCCACTCCCCGGCTGGAAATAAGGCACAAAGATGGTGATTAAAATGACCGATATGGAATACTTCCTGCGCAACAGGGAGCAGCCAGAATGCCCTCCGGGCCTGCTCATACCAAGATTTTGTCCTCACACGGGTGAGAACAGAGGGGATCATATGTTTTTATTAAGGCGCAGCCAGGAACTGTTCTCATGATAATCTTCAACGACCTGTACGTTGGCCTGAAGGCAGAAAGAGCTCATAACCTGTTTGACTTCCTGTTGCAGCATGTTGAGCGCTCCCTGGATAAGATCTTTACGGAAACCTTCATCAGCCAGCTTATGCACCATATCCATCGAAATAACCCTTCCGATGACCTGGCCAAGCTCCACCAGCTTGCGTTGCGGAAGCTCCATGTTCAGGTTAAAATTGAATAAGTCCTTTAATTGTTCGGACGAACGATGGGTCAGATCATGAAGCTTCAGAAAACTCGCCAGATTTCTTTCCTTAAACCTTTTCATTTGTTTGACCAGGTTCTCTGCGATCTGGGCGTAAAGAATATCGTTTGATCCTTCGAAGATCTGGAATGGCCGGCTGTCGGTAATACCGCGGCCTGCAATATGGCTGTTCCGGTAAGCTTTGGCCCCTACCAACTGGGTTACCGATTGTGCCGCCTGGTGCATCAGGTCGGTAATGACCGATTTGACAGAATTTGCCTCCATGCCGATCCCGGTCAGATCATTTTCCAGTCCGGCTTTTTTAGCGCTGTTTGAACACATGGCCGAACAGACCGTAAAAGAAGCCTGAAGTTTGGACAAACGTTCCTGAACCTGATCGTAAGAAAAAAGACTTTTACCTCCGACCAGTCTTTCCTTGCAATGGGTTATCCCTTCATCCAGCATCCGGTGAATGAATCCCATTCCCATACCGGGGAATTGCATCCGGCTGCGGTGGAGCAGGTCGAGCATCATCTTGACACCTGTTGTCTGAGGCTCTAATTTTTGTATTTTCGGGATCCTGACGTCAATATGATTCCGGCCGTAGGGAATCTGATAAAGCCCGAGATTATCATAAAATTCCTCCACTTTGATGCGCTGTTCAGGTTGCGTGACGTCGCAAATGAAAAAGTCGATATCGCGAAGCAGATCTCCTTCGGGCGATTTCCTCCGGGCTGTCAAAAGCCAGTATTCCGCCCAGCCTGTTAATCCGGCCCAGTGCTTTTTGCCGTTTAGATGAAAACCGGTCTTTTCCTCTGTGAAAAATGTTTGCATACTTAACGCATCACTCCCGAAATCAGGTTCGGTGATCATGAGCCCGCCCATGTTCTGCTGCTCAATAAACCGTCTGAATACGGCAGCTTTTGCTTCTTCACAGGCATATTTCGCCACCGGCTGCAGAAACAGCGCTGAATTGATCCCAAATGTAAGAGAGAGCGCCAACGATTCATAGGATGCGGTTTCGAGCAAGGCAAGATTTTCGTGCATCAGAGAGCCCCGGCCGCCGTATTCTTCTGGGATGCCGATGACAAGCGGATTAACTTCCATAATTTCCCGTAACACAAAGGCGGGCAATCCACGCTGCATAGCATACTGATTGACATTTCCTTTCAAATGGTATACCTCAAGCATTTTTGCTTTCAGTTTGTCCAGGAACTGATGGATCGTTTCTGTTTGATAAGCCGGCTGTACTATTCCTGCTTCAGTGGCTGGTCCGGTTTTAAAGTTGGACTGTACGAATTGAAGGCTGTTTCCCGAATCGTGATTGTTTTTTAAAATTAGCTCATTCATTTTGTTCAATATATATCAAAAGGCTATGATTCTCCCTCTGTGACTTTAACATTCACTTTGTACGATTGTTCTTCTGTGGTCGTATTTAGAATGGCAGAGATTATGTGCACTGAATACGTCTCAGAAAATAATCACGGCTTCTTTAACCGGAATCTCCTTTATTTTTGCGTGTTCACCATCTGCTGATTCGCTTTGTGAAACTGGCTCCTGTAGCCCACCGGTGTGAATGATGTGAATTTTTTAAAGGAGCGGTTGAAATTGGAAATATTGTTGAAGCCGCTTTCAAAACAAATCTGGGAAACGGTATGTTTCCCCTCGATCAGTAATTTACAGGCATATCCGATCCGCATCTCGGCAACAAATTCTGAAAAGGTTTTGCTGGTCTTTTCCCTGAAATAGCGGCTAAATGCAGACGGATTCATTCCGATAAGACCAGCTACCGTTTCCAGTTTAACAGGCTCCCTGTATATGGAATTGATCATGTGCATGATCTTATCAAGACGATTGTTCGACCACTCATGAAAATCGGACCGGTAAGTTTCGCTGGCAAGGAGCTTATAATCCGTCGACTGCGCCAGTTGATCAAGTATTTTGATAAATTTCAGTGTCCGCTCCAGCCCTTTTAGTTTCAGCAGCTTCCTTAGCCCCGGATCCAGCGATTTGGAGACAGACCTGGAAAAACTGATTCCGCGTGCAGAGAGGTTCAGCAATCTCCTGATCTGATAAAATTCGGGGTAGTCTTCAATTTGATGGTTGAAAAAGTCGGAAGGGAAATGAATGACGATGGCGTTGACCTGATACTGCGGGTTATTATGGAAAAAAACTTCATCATTCTTCCAAAAGTGCGGCAGGTTTGAACCCAAAAGAACCAGATCGCCTTCGTTGAAATCTTCTACATGATCTGCAACAAACCTTTTACCGAAACTTTTCAGGATATAAACCAGCTCAAATTCCGGATGAAAATGCCAGGGAAACGTGAAATGCGAAAATTCATCCCATTTGACCGTGATGGCGTTTTTACCCTTCAGATTCAGCTGTTCGTGCATGATCTTCATTCCTGTAAAAATAATAATTATTTTTAGACATGAACTGGTTTGCAGGCTTTAATTCCGGGACCTGTCAGGGACCTGACAACACGAAAAGGCCAATCCGGATAATTCCGTCCGGAAGTGTATCCGGTTTCTTTGCAATTCCTGCAAAAAAAGTATAAATACATGCCAAAATAGTACTGGTATTGGCTGGCTATTTCCGGTATTTTTGATCTGTTATCATGATCCGGTAACTGAGAGATCAGAACCTCTGATGTAAGCTACCCCAAAAGGATATTCTGATTCTTGTTATAAAGGATGGATCAGTGAAGTCGAAACGAAACCAGGAAAGGGGTTGTCCTGCGAAACAAACAAACTAATAAACGATGAAGTATTTGATTACTGTTTTTTATTTGCTTGGGATCACAAACCTTTTTGCCCAGCAGCAGGTGCTCAGGTTTAAAGTCCTTGCCGGTGATTATCCCCGTAAGAACTGTCCGGTCAGTCTGGATCTCTCGGCTTCTGACATCGGATTAAATAATGCTTCTTTCAGGCTTTATCAACTGAAAGAAAAAGCAGAAGTTCCGGTTGCCAGCCAACTGGAAGAAGGAAAGAATCCCCGTCTGTGGTTTATCCTGAACGGTGAAATGAAAAGCGGAGAAAACAGGGAATATGTACTTCGTACGGTTGACGAAGCCATTCCCGAATCCGGAATCGGGATTGAGAAAAGCCATTCGGGATTAAAACTTATCGCGAAAGATAAACCTGTCCTGACCTATCAGTTTAATGAAGTTTATCCTCCTGCCGGCATCGACCCGTTATTTAGACGTTCCGGATTTATTCATCCCCTGTGGTCGCCGGGAGGAGAAATACTGACACGGATTCAGGCACCTGATCATTATCACCATTACGGATTGTGGGGTCCCTGGACAAAAACCCACATCAACGGCCGTGAAGTGGATTTTTGGAACTTAATGAAAGGAGAGGGGACCGTGCGTTTTGCTGGTTTTTTGACTCAGACAGAAGGTCCGGTATTCGGAGGATTCAGTGCATTGCAGGAACATATTGATTTCGGCGGCAAAGGCCCTGATCAAACTGCAATTCATGAAGTTTTGGATATTTGTGTCTGGAATGTGGATCCTGAAAATAAGGTCTGGCTTATCGATTACACCAGCATCCTGAATTGTCCGCTCGATTCCGGTATCCTGCTCGATGCCTACCGCTACGGAGGAGGAGTTGGCTTCCGGGCAACTGAGAAATGGCACAGGGACAACAGTTCGGTATGGACCTCTGAAGGAAATAACAGGGCCAATGCCGATGGTACCAATGCCCGCTGGTGCCGTGTAGAGGGTGAATCGTTTTCGGGCAGGAGCGGCATTTTATTCATGAGCCATCCGTCTAACAGGGCACACCCCGAGCCAATGCGGGTATGGCCTGATAATACGAATAAGCGCGGTGACCTTTATTTTGAATTTTGTCCGATCCGTCATCAGGAATGGAAGCTTGAAAAAGGTAAAAACTACTCCCAAAAATACCGGTTGCTGGTATTTGACGGAGCATTGACTGAAGATGAGGCTGAACAATACTGGATCGCTTTTGCCAAACCACCGAAGGTAGTAGTGAGTAGTGAGTAGTGAGTCAAAAGGGTTCCAGGGCTTTTATGATCAGATAATCATTTAACCAGAAAATCATGAAGAAGATCGTATTCATTTTAGGAATTTTGTTGTTAGTTATGCCCGGCTTTGCAAAGACAAAGGTTGCCGGGAAGCAGATCCTTATTTATACCAAGAACGGGAAGGGATATGTGCACGAAAATATTGCATCCAGTGTCCAGGCATTGCAGGAGATTTGCAGTGCTGAAAAAATAAAGACAGATGTTTCGGACGATCCGGCTGTTTTTACAGCAGATAACCTGGAGAAATATGATGCAATTATTTTTTCGAACAGTAACAATGAGGGCTTTGATACGGAAGCACAAAAAGCCGCTTTTCAGCAGTTTGTCCGCAGCGGGAAAGGATTTGCAGCGATTCACTCAGCCAATGCCACCGAAAGGCAATGGCCCTGGTACTGGGCACTCGTGGGCGGCAAATTTATCCGCCATGCACCCCATCAGGAGTTTGACGTGGTGGTGATCGATCCGGACCATCCCTCCACTTCCGTGCTGCCGGAGCGTTGGACGGTTAATGACGAATGTTATTATTCTTTTCAACTGAATCCGGACATCCATGTTTTGCTGGCCGCCGACATGACTACGGTTGAAGATAAAGGGAAAGCGGAATATCCGGGAGAAACATTCGGGCAGTACTTTCCGCTTTGCTGGTGCCACGAATTTGAAGGTGGCCGGCAGTGGTATACGGCACTGGGACACGATGCGGTGTTTTATAAGGATGAAACATTCCGGAAGCATTTGCGTGGCGGAGTACTCTGGATCTTAGGTGTGGACAAATAAATAGTAATCGTATGTCATTTGAGTTTGAACTGGTTTGAGTTTTACAATCTTGAATTTTCATCTATGGAAAGACGTCATTTTCTTAGAAATACGGTTGCCGGAGCAACGGGCATGGTGATTGTTCCGACAATTGTTCCTTCCTCGGTATTCGGGAAGAATGCTCCGGGTAACAAAATTAATATCGGGCAGATCGGTTGCGGACGGATCGCGCGCAGCCATGATTTACCAGGTACCATGCAGCACGATGTGGCCCGTGTCATTGCGGTGAATGATCTGGACAGGAACCGTTTGGTCGACGGGAAAAAGCTGGTGGAGGATTATTACGCGGAAAAACTTGGGAAGAAATACATCGATGTGAAGATGTATGATGATTACCGGGAGATGCTTTTGAATAAAGATATTGACGCGGTGATCATCAGCACACCCGATCACTGGCATTCCCAGCCGGCCATTGAGGCTGCACTTGCAGGCAAGGATATTTATCTGCAAAAACCTACCTCGCTGACCATCGAAGAAGGAAGACAGCTCAGTGATATCGTAAGGAAGAAAAAAGTGATCCTCCAGGTAGGGACCCAGCAGCGTTCATCTTCCCAGTTCCGGATTGCTGCCGAGTTGGTACGAAACGGGAGGATCGGGAAACTCCATACGGTAAAGATAGGCTTACCGGGTGATCCTCCCGGGCCTGAAGCTCCTGAAATGCTGGTTCCGGCTGCGCTGAACTATGACATGTGGCTTGGCTCGACTCCCTTCGTTCCCTACACCGAAATCGGTGTTCATCCGCAGAAAGGATATGGCCGGCCGGGGTGGCTGCGGCGCGAACAGTTCGGTGCAGGCATGATCACCGGTTGGGGTCAGCATCATTTCGACTCGGCTGCATGGGGTATGGATACGGAGTATACCGGTCCGGTTTCGGTGGAAGCTGTAGCCGAATTCCCAAAATTTGGTTTATGGGATGTTCATGGCGATTTCATGGTGAAGGCCGAATATGAAAACGGGATTACCATGTATACCACAGGCGGCTATCCGAATGGGATCCGTTATGAAGGTACTGAAGGATGGATCTTTGTGTCGCGCGGCGACTATGTGGCTTCGGCAAGCGATCCGGTTGCAAAGGAAAAAAGTGCCAAGGCACTCGACGCAAGCGATCCGAAGATCCTTGGGTCAACGATCGGCCCGAGTGAGATCCATTTGTACCAAAGCGATGAACAGCACGGGAACTGGCTTGACTGCATTCAGAGCCGGAAGGAGCCCATCTCTCCGGTCGAAATCGGACACAGGGCGTGCTCTGTCTGCCTGATCAGTCATATCGCCATGAAACTTTCCAGAAAGCTGTTCTGGGACCCCAAAACCGAGCGCTTCAGGAATGATGACGAGGCCAACACCTACCTGAGCCGGCCTCAAAGGTCACCGTACGGGACCAATTATGTATTGAAAAAGATTTGATATACTCTATTCTCATTCCCGCGAAAGCGGGAATTTTTTTACAGAAGAAAAGTTAACACGTGAAATACAGAAAACTTAATGATTTCCGCGAAAGAGATGATGATAAGGAAAGTTTTTGAAGTGGAGGATCCTGATTTTGAGTTAAGTCCCTATACGGGAATGACCAAAAAGCACTACATCGGGCTGGCTAAATATTTACTGGAGAGGGCATTTAAGTATGTGGATTCGGTTGAAACGCCATTGTCATTCCCTTCAGTACCCGGTAAGACTTATCCCCAACCCGGTGCACCGGCCTGGAGGTACCGTTCGGCGGAGTTTGAAGCACTGGAGCGTACATTCACCCTTGCAGGACCATTGATCCACGTTGATCCGGAGGTGACTATCCGGAATATCAGGCTCAGGGATTATTACTGTTTACAGCTATACCGTACTTTGACACCGGGACATTCTAATTCATTGCCATTGCCTGAAGACCTGCCGGATTCCAATTATCAGTTCACCTGTGAATTCGGAGGCTTGTTTAAGACCCTTCTGTTGATGCCGGAAACGCTGTGGTCCGGTTTTCCCGAAAAGCAAAAGGAGGAGATGGTGATCACCATCTCAAAATGGGCCCACCACCGGACAACACAGAATAACTGGCGTATTTTTAATATCATCACCCTCTCGTTCCTTAAAAAATACGGGTATGAAATCGACGAAGACTTATTGAAAAGCCACCTTTTATGGGTGGTGTCTTATCATTCGGGCGATGGCTGGTATCTTGAACAAACTTACAACTATTATTCGATCAGTCTTTTCATCGTCTATACGACGATCTGGAACAGGGCCTTTGGCGATGAATATTATCCGGAAATTGCTGCCGTTATTGAGCAATCAGCTCAAAAATTGATGGAATCGATCACCGGCTTTTTTGGTCGCAACGGTTATATTAATATGTGGTCCAGGAGTATTTGTTACAGAACCTGGGTTTCGGGGGCATTCCCTGTGTCATTCATGCTGAAGGATCAATCGCTTCTGGATCCCGGCTGGGCAAGACGTTTGTGTTCGGGATCCCTGCTGCAGTTTGTTACCCGCGAGGAGTTTTTCCATAATGAGATTCCCAGTCTGGGATTTTATGGTCAGAAGGAGTACATGGTGCAGAATTACAGTTGCCCGGCCAGCCCTTTTCTGATGTTCCTTCCTTTTATAGGTCTTGCACTGCCCGATGATTCTGCCTTCTGGACTGCCCGGGAGAACGAGGGGATTTGGGAGACGCTCGGGACCAGGTCGCGCCGGGTCATTCTTGAAAGCCCTGGTCTTGCGGTGGTCAACCACGGTAAAACCGGTACCTCTGAAATCATTCCGGGGAAAGTGTACTATGACGATCCGAACTATTCCAAACTGGTTTATAACACTCATTTCCCATGGGAAGATCATGATCCTGAAGGCGGGACAGCGATGGAGTATAGTTTCCGGAGCCTGGACCCCCGGGACAGGCGCGGAGACGACATTAATTTTTATCTCACCGGGCTTGCTATTCGAAACGATTCAGACAAAAATAAGTATTACACCACCTCTCAAAGTATGCTCTATAACGGTGTGCGGAATAACGTGTTGTACCGGCAGGCCATTATGCGGAAACCACCGAATAACGGAGTGGGATATATTATTGATCTGGCCGAAATTACTATTCCCGGAGGCGTAATTCGTGTTGACCGCACCAGACTGGCTTTTGAATATGAGCTGACGCTTGGACATTTTGGCATGCCGCATCTTAAAGGTGAAAAGGCGGTCATCGAACAGGTTGAGGATGGAACAAGAAAAGTGATGACAGCCTCTGTGCCGGGAAGGAGTGTCGCCTTGATCGTGTATCGCGGATGGGATAAGCTGGATCATTTGGTACATACCAATCGCAATGCGGAAGCGGATGAAAGTACCGTCATTTACGCATGGAAAAAAAGAATGATCAAAAATCCGCCAATGGAATTAATGATCACAGTCATGCTGCATAAAACCGGCGACAGCGCATGGACTGACGAAGAGCTGTCGCCGGTAAGGGATATTCGTGTGATGGAGGTGATGCCGTCCGGTTCTCCGCTGGGTGCGGTCATCACCCTGAGTAATCATGATCAGTATGAGATTGACTTTAAGGATATCGACGGGAAACGGTCGTGTTAGCTTTTCATTCTGTGATACAATACGCCTAAAAAAGTTTACTTTTGTAGTTGGTACAAATTAATCTATCAAAATCTGATCATATGACACAACAATCCTCCAGTCTTCTGATCCTGTCGGTGGTGTTTGTCACTGCCTGTTCCGGTGGGGGGCAAAAGCCCGCTCCGGATGAAGGATCAACATCGAAATTCACAGGTGCCAAAGGAGAAGTCAAACTGATGACTCTTGATCCTGGTCATTTTCATGCAGCCCTTGTTCAAAAGAACATGTATGAACAGGTTGACCCGACCGTATACGTATATGCGCCGGAAGGACCGGACTTGCAGAATCATCTGAAACTGATCGAAGGATTCAATACGCGTGCTGAAAATCCGGCAGGCTGGATCGAGAAGGTTTACACCGGAGACGATTTCTTTCAGAAAATGCTTGTTCAAAAACCGGGGAATGTCGTTGTCCTTTCGGGCAATAACGCTAAAAAGATCACGTATATTAAAGCAGCTGCCGACTCCGGGATCAACATCCTGGCAGATAAACCTATGGTCATTAATCCGGCAGGATTTGCCATTCTGGAAGAAGCGTTCAGATCGGCCGGAGAAAAAGGCGTACTGTTATATGACATCATGACCGAACGTTATGAGATCACCAGTATCATTCAGCGCGAACTGTCTAAGATTCCGGAAGTATTCGGTACCCTGAAAGATGGAACTCCCGAAGAACCAGCCATTACCAAAGAAAGTGTCCATCATTTCTTCAAACAGGTAGCCGGAAAGCCGCTTACAAGACCGGCATGGTTTTTTGATACGGAACAGCAGGGAGAAGGTATTGTGGATGTTACGACTCACCTGGTCGATCTGATCCAGTGGGAAGCATTTCCTGAACAGATCCTGCAAAAGTCGGATGTGGAGATGCTGAAGGCGAAACATTGGACAACCGGCCTCACGCCTGAGCAGTTTAAAAAAGTGACCCAGATGGAAACTTTTCCTGATTTCCTGCAGAAGGATGTGAAAGACGGGAAGCTGCAGGTTTACTCCAATGGAGAAATGATCTATAAACTGAAGGGGAAGCACGCTAAAGTGTCTGTGATCTGGAATTTTGAAGCTCCGGAGGGAACCGGTGATACGCATTACAGTGTGATGCATGGTTCTTTATGCGACCTGATCATTAAACAGGGCAAAGAGGAAAATTATAAACCCACCGTCTTTATTCAGGCGACGCTTAATGAGGAACTGGATGCGTTTGAAGGTAATCTGCAAAAAGCAGTCGAACAGGATATTGCAACGGCCTACCCGGGACTGAGACTGGTAAAAGTACAGGACAAGCTCTGGAGCGTGGAAATTCCCGGCAAATTCAAAGTCGGCCATGAGGCGCATTTCGGGCAGGTAACAGAAAAATACCTGCAATACCTGGTCGACGGGAAGTTACCTGACTGGGAAGTTCCCAACATGATCACCAAATATTACACGACTACGCTCGCGCTGGAGATGGCATCTAAACAATAGACTTTCATATTTTTTACGTGCGATGCCAAAGACAAAGATCAGGCTCTTCCAGGGCCTGATCTTTGTCTTATACTTCTTTCTGCTTGAAATACTCTACGCTGCCTTGCATGGCCTTCGCTTTTACCTTCTCTGCCAGCGCTGTTCTTTGTTCTTGCGTTAATTCACTGAAGTTTCGGGCCAGGCTGATCTTTTCACGCATCATGGTTGCATTTTCGTTGCCCGATATCAATACCGAAACAGGAAGCGACCAGACAAAATACATGGCTTCTCTTATACTGAGATATTTAGGGATAACCGGATCGTCAGTGGTCCAGTCCGCCTGTTTTTTTTCGGCAAAAAAGCGTCCGTCGGCAAGCGATTTGATCGAGGTAATTCCCATGTTCCGTTTCAGCGCAACAGGCATGACATTTTGAATAAAACTGTAATAGGACTGGTCAAGGACATTCACGGGCATCAGAACAACATCAAAGAGGTCACTTGCATTCGTCTTTTCCAGCATCCGCATGTGCGCGTATGGATTCTGGTGACCGGTGAATCCGATATATCTTGCTTTGCCCTCCTTCTTTGCTTTTACCATCACCTCCAGTACCCCTTCCCGGATACGGCTGTCTACATCATCGGGGGTGCCAACGGCATGCACCTGATACAGGTCGAGATGATCCGTGTGAAGTCTCCTGAGTGTTCCTTCCAGGTGTTCGCGAACGGTCTTTGCATCTTTTCCGGTAGATTTGCTGGTCAGGAAAATCAGATCTCTGTAGTTGGGGGTGAGATATTTGCCGTAGCGTTCTTCGCTTTTACCTGCCCCGTAGCTCTCGGCAGTGTCAAAGAACCGGACGCCCCCTTCGAGCGCCGCTTCGATCACCTCCTGCGCGTCACGTTCGGTGGTCCATCCGATATGAAATCCGCCAACGCCGAGCATCGTTACAAATTCATTTGTTCGTCCCAGTTTTCTTTTTGGAAGGATTTTACCCAATCTGTCTTTGCCGGGATTTTTTTCTTCCGCGTACAGACCTGCTGGTACAGCCAAACCAGCCGTGAGTGCCGCGATCGATTTAATGAATAAACGTCTGTCTGCCATATCTCTGAATTTAGATCCTGATACTATGTACGGCAAGACAATTATTTTGTTCATGCTAACATCCGGTTCCCAGTAATTTTTTTGCTGTTTCCAGATCCTCGGGGGTATCAATGCCGATGCTTTCAAAGGAAGTGACTGCGGTTTTTATCCGGTAACCGTTTTCCAGCCAGCGGAGCTGTTCAAGTGACTCGGCCACTTCCAGCGCTGAAGGAGGCAATTGGGTAATGCGATTCAAAACATCTCTGCGGTAGGCATACATGCCAAGGTGGCAGTAAAACGAATGAGACCCGATCCATCGTTCCTGCTCCTTCCCCCGGACATAAGGAATGGTACACCGGCTGAACAACAACGCGTTTTGCCGGCTGTCAATGACTACTTTCGGACGGTTTGGATTAAAAAGTTCGGCACTGCTTTCTGCTTTTTTTATCAGGGTCGCGATTTGTGTTTCAGGGTCTGTGAAACAACTTTTAAGTGCTTCAATTTGCTCGGCCCGGATGAACGGCTCGTCCCCCTGAATATTTACGACGACATCGAAATCGGTTTGTTTGGCAATTTTCGTTGCGGCTTCGGCGCAGCGGTCGGTTCCGCTTTGATGATCGCTTCGAGTCATCACCACTTTCCCTCCAAAACCTGAAACGCTATCCGCTATCCGCTGATCATCGGTGGCCACCCAGACGCTTTCCAATGCGGTTCGTGCATTTTCATAGACGTGTTGAATGATCGGTTTATGACCGAGAACAGCAAGTGGTTTACCCGGGAACCGCGTAGATTGGTAACGGGCGGGGATAATGGCGATAAAGTTCATGTGTAGATTTTTAAGTGTGCTGCAAAATTATAAAAAATTAGTCGTAAGTCATAAGTCGCAAGTCGCAAGACAGACTTCCGGATTCTTTGAATATCTGAACATCTATTACTTCTGTCTTGTGTCTTGATACTTGTGTCTTTTTATCTTTTAACTTTGTGTCCTGATACTTGATACTTTTTTTAACTTTGCTCTTTGAATCAGAAAGCTTACATGAATGGTATGGATGTTCAGGAAATAAAACAACGGTTTGGTATTATCGGGAATGCGCCCGGGCTTAACAGGGCGATTGAAGTTGCCGTTCAGGTTGCTCCAACTGATTTGTCGGTTTTGATCAGTGGTGAAAGTGGCAGCGGTAAAGAGGTTTTTCCCCAGATCATTCATAATTTTTCGTCAAGGAAGCATGGTAAATATATAGCGGTTAACTGTGGCGCAATTCCGGAAGGAACCATCGACTCTGAGCTTTTCGGACATGAGAAAGGTGCTTTTACGGGGGCCTTGTCCGATCGTAAAGGTTATTTTGAAGAAGCTGACGGGGGTACGATTTTTTTGGATGAAATCGGCGAATTGCCGCTTTCGACGCAGGTGCGGTTGTTACGCGTTCTGGAAGCGGGCGAATTCATTAAGGTTGGTTCCTCGAAAGTGCTGAAGACCAATGTCAGAATGGTTGCTGCGACGAATGTTGATCTTCCAGAAGCCATTGAGCAAGGGAAGTTCCGTGAAGACCTGTTTTATCGTTTGAACACGGTGCCAATCCGGATTTTACCTTTACGTGACAGGAAGGAGGATATTTACCTGCTGTTCCGTAAATTTGCACAGGATTTTGCCGAACGGTACCGGATGCCGCCTGTGAGACTGGATGATGAGGCCCGGATGGTCCTTGAGAATTTTCATTGGCCCGGGAATGTCCGTCAGCTCAAAAATATTACGGAACAAATATCGGTCATTGAGCAGGAACGGATGATCACCGGACAAAGCATGAGAAAATATTTGCCCGCCGGCCCGTCTTCACAGTTGCCTGCGCTTTATAAGGCTGTGGATGAAAAAACTTTTTCCAGTGAGCGAGAAATTCTGTACCAGGTTCTGTTCGACATGAAAAAAGATATGAACGATTTGAAAAAGCTGGTGCTCGATCTGATGAGGGAGGGAAATCCGGCCGATTTTCAAAGGGAGAACGCCCAGATCATTCATAACCTGTACAAAAAAGACCCCGGGCACTATGTTCCGGAACCGGCGCAGACCAATCCGGTGCCGTTTGAACATGTGAACAGGGAAGATATCCTGGATACGGAAGAGTTTGTGGAAGAGTCACTCTCGCTGGAGGACAAGGAAATTGAATTAATAAGA
Source organism: uncultured Prolixibacteraceae bacterium (assembly GCA_964584045.1). GTDB lineage: Bacteria > Bacteroidota > Bacteroidia > Bacteroidales > Prolixibacteraceae > JBCFBK01. The sequence continues at coordinate 26,365 of CAZOYZ010000002.1, forward strand.
AAAGCCCTGGAAAAACATAAGGGTAAACGTAAATATGCCGCACAGGAATTGGGTATCTCAGAACGTACCCTTTACCGGAAAATAAAAGAGTATGAGATCGATTGACCCGTTGGGGCGTTTAAAGCCTTTTTTGCTTCTGCTGCTCATCGGCATTCCCTTTCTGCAGGGGTGCAGGTTTTCCTATTCATTTACAGGAGCATCTATTGCAGAAAATGTAAAGACTTTCTCCGTTGATTATTTTGCCAACCGCGCACGACTGGTCAATCCGAATCTGAGTCAGCAATTCACTGAAGCGCTGCAGGAAAAGCTGACCAGGCAAACTTCCCTCGATTTGGTGACTAACCGGGGGGATCTCGAATTCAGCGGCCAGATCACCGGCTATGAAACCCGTCCGATGAACATCCAGGAAGGCGACTTTGCGGCACAGACCCGGCTGACTGTCACCGTCAAGGTGAAGTATGTGAATAATACCGATCACGAAGAGGATTGGGAAAGATCATTTTCTGCCTATGCCGATTACGAAAGTACGCGGATCTTGAGCGATGTGGAAGAAGAATTGATGGTGGAAATCATTGAACAACTGGTCGAGGATATTTTTAACGCATCAATTGCAAACTGGTAATGCTTTTGGCCGAATTCCATACGATCATGAAAGATCCGGATAAACTGGATGAAAAGACCTTGCAGGTGCTTAAAGCTACCATAGGGCAATTCCCGGCTTTTCAGGCCGGTTGGATGCTGTTGCTGAAGAATCTTCGTGTACTGGATGATCAGGAGTTCAGAAGTTATCTGCAGACCGGTGCCTTCCGCGTGGCCGACCGCAGTAAACTTTATCATGTACTGATGGATGAAAATGCAGGGACCCGTGACGAGCAAATGATTCAGACAACAAATTATCTGGCCAGGGAATATCTTTCACCCGCAAGTTATCAGTTGACGACACCGGCAGCAGGTGCGGAATCACTTGCCGATCTGGCCCATTCGATCCGTAAAAATCAGCAGAAAGAAGTGACCGCCGGATCCGGTAAAAAAGATATCGCCGCAGGCGCGGATTCAAATGAATTTGTGACAGAGACTTTAGCAAAGGTCTATCTCCGCCAGGGACTTTACCGGGACGCCATTCAGGCCTATGAAAAATTAAGTTTGAAATATCCCGAAAAAAGTGTTTACTTTGCCATCCAAATTGAAGAAATTAAAAAACGAATAACAAATTAATAAAGGAAATCATGTATACGCTGATCACTGTTCTCTTATTTATCGTCTGTGTCCTTTTGATCCTGATCGTACTTGTCCAGAATTCAAAAGGAGGGGGTTTGGCCAGTAATTTCCAGGCATCCAATCAGATCATGGGTGTTCGTAAAACGGCAGATTTTCTGGAGAAGACCACGTGGTTTTTGGCAGGTGCTTTGTTATTCCTGTGTATCGTGGGAAGTGCATCTATTCCCCGCATCGGCGAAGAAGTGAATCAGTCGTCTGTAAAGGATCAGATCGAGAATGCGGTTGATCCGAATGTCGTACCTAATTTTCCGACAGCAGCTCCTGATTCAGCGAAATAATCTTTTAAAGAGTGATCGAAGAAACGGCTTGCTTCTTTCAGAGAGGCAAGCCGTTTTTGTATCACTCTGTCAGCCTGTCATGACACGTGACAAGATGATCAATTCATTTATTTTCAGTATTTTGAATACCTGGCCAATTAAAATATTACAATCCCGAATGTAAATCTGTCTTTTTTTTTCCGCGGTTTTATCCTGCTTTGTTTTTGGCATACATTTCGATAAGGAAGGTTGTCAATTTTAAAAAATGTCTAACTAAAAATAATTAGAAAAAATGGCAGATTTAAAAGGAAAGATCCTTGCAGGTAAAATTCTTGTACAACCGAAGGAAGCAGAAACAAAAACAGCCAGTGGAATCATCATTCCTGATTCCGTAAAAGAAAAACCACATGCAGGAACCGTCGCTCTGGTCGGAGCTGCAAAGAAAGATGAACCCATGGAGGTAAAAGTTGGTGACACTGTTTTCTATGGCAAGTATTCCGGTACCGAGTTGAATATTGACGGAATTGACTATCTGTTGATGTCTCAAACTGATGTGTTGTATATCGCATAAACATTAAAACCCTATTAAAAGACACGGAAAATGGCAAAAGAGATTAAATTTAATATCGAAGCGAGAGATCTTCTGAAAAAAGGAGTTGACAAACTGGCTGATGCAGTAAAAATAACCCTTGGTCCGAAAGGGAGGAACGTGGTCATCGAGAAAAAATTCGGTGCTCCTCAGATCACTAAGGACGGTGTCACCGTAGCAAAAGAAATTGAACTTTCTGATCCGTATGAAAATATCGGCGCTCAGATGGTGAAGGAAGTAGCCAGTAAAACCGGTGATGATGCGGGCGACGGAACAACTACTGCAACTGTTCTGGCTCAGTCCATTATCAATGTGGGATTAAAAAATGTGACAGCAGGAGCTAACCCGATGGATCTGAAGCGGGGTATCGACAAGGCTGTGATTAAGGTGGTTGAAAGCATTCAATCCCAGTCCCACAATATCGGTGACGATTACAATAAAATTAAGCAGGTTGCCAAAGTATCTGCCAATGGTGATGAGGAAATCGGCAGCCTGATTGCAGAGGCCATGGAGAAAGTGAACAAGGAAGGCGTTATTACCGTGGAAGAATCGAAAGGTACTGACACTTATGTGGATGTGGTTGAAGGCATGCAGTTCGACCGTGGATACATTTCTCCTTATTTCGTGACCAACACTGAAAAAATGGCTGCTGAACTGGATCATCCCTTCATCCTGATCCATGACAAAAAGATCAGCACCATGAAAGATTTGCTCCCCATCCTGGAACAGGTTGCTCAGAACGGACGTCCCCTGATGATCGTCGCTGAAGATGTTGACGGTGAGGCGTTGGCTACATTGGTCGTAAACCGTCTGCGTGGTTCCCTGAAAGTTTGTGCAGTGAAGGCCCCTGGGTTCGGCGACCGCCGCAAGGAAATGCTGGAAGACCTGGCTGTGCTGACCGGTGGTTCAGTAATTACCGAAGAAAAGGGAATGAAGCTGGAAGATGCTACCATGGATATGCTTGGTCAGAGTGAAAAAATTACCGTCGACAAGGAAAACACGACTGTTGTGGCCGGAATGGGCGATCAGGAAGCCATCAAGGCACGCGTAGCGATGATTAAGCGGCAGATTGAAGCCACAACTTCTGACTACGATCGTGAAAAACTGCAGGAACGTCTGGCAAAGTTGGCAGGTGGTGTGGCTGTTCTGTATGTAGGTGCAGCCTCTGAAGTCGAAATGAAAGAGAAGAAGGCACGCGTGGATGATGCCCTGAGCGCAACCCGCGCTGCCGTCGAAGAAGGTATTGTTCCCGGTGGAGGCGTGGCTTATATCAGGGCGATCGCTGAACTGGAAGGAATGACCGGAGAAAGTGATGACGAAACCACAGGGATTGAGATCGTGAAACGTGCGATCGAAGAACCTCTCCGTCAGATCGTGGTTAATTCAGGGAAGGAAGGCGCTGTTGTGGTTCAGAAGGTACGTGAAGGGAATGGTGACTTTGGTTACAATGCCCGTATCGACGAATACCAGAACCTGAGGGAAAGCGGAGTGATCGATCCTGCCAAAGTGGCTCGTATTGCTCTTGAAAATGCGGCTTCAATTGCAGGTATGTTCCTGACCACCGAATGTGTGCTGGCCGAGTTAAAAGAAGATAAAGCTGCTCCGATGCCGCCGATGGGCGGTGGCGGTATGGGTGGAATGATGTAATCTCATCCCTATACTTTTCAAAAAATAAATCAGGCAGTGCAATCGTAAGGTTGCACTGTTTTTTTTGTCAGATTGTTAAAGATCGGTGTAAGTCATTCGTCGTAAGTCTTAAGACAAAAAGGTGAAGGTTTATCCATTCAACCATCTACCTGTTTTCCGGTTTCCGGTCTCCAACTTCTGTCTTGAGTCTTGATACTTGTGTCTTGTGTCTTACGACTTACTGCTTCTTTTCTTTCTTGTTTCTCCCAAATTCGAAGGGAAGCGCGTAAAATAAGGAATAGGTAAAATCAAAGTTCATGCTGTTCACGGCTTTGCCATACCCGGGATTAAAAAATGCCGGAGGCAGTTCGAAATCTTTTTGTATGACATTGAATTTTCCACGGAGCGACCATCCCATATAGACATTTTTAAAGAATTCGCCCGTTATCCCAAAAATAACTTCTATCCATTGGGACTGATAGCTTTGAGGTGGAAAAGAACCGGTTACAGGTCCCCAGTAATTGTCTATCCGGTATGAACGGACTTCCTGTTTCGCAAGACTTACACCATAACGAAAACCAATATATAAAATATCCCTCTCTTCTTTCGATTCGGCCTCCAGGAGGTTATAATTTATTCCGGCACGTATGTAAGGACCTGAACTGCTGTAATTGACGAAATTCTGATCAAGGGTGAACTTCTCCCAGCCTGCTTCTGCTACCGGATAAATATTAGGTTTAAGCTCGATCTCCGCACTAAACTCCACTCCCGTCCGGTCACCTTTGTTCCACAAGGACTGAAACGGCCGCGTCAGGTCCGTACCCAACCGGATCCCATCCATACGAATAAAATTATCTGCGCGTTTAGGCTTTATGTCTTGTTCCTCTTCTTCCTGTCCGTAACTATTCACTTTCAGAAGGCAGATCAGTAATGTAAAGTATAATATTTTCATTCCACGTTTGGGTTACTGCACTGTCAAGTACAACAATTGAATCAATTCTGTTAAACGTATGACTAATCTCTTTTATCCGATATTCATAGTAAAACCCGGATTCGAGCGATTCATAGTTAATGGTATTTTCGTGGGCAATGATCAGGGTATCGGCGATCGAGTCCAATAATACCGCGAACGATGAGCTTTCGGCCGTGCTTAACGGTAAGTTAAACGCATTGGTCTGTACCTGAGAGATCCAGATGCTGTCCTGCTCAAGACCATAAACCGAAAGGAACGGATTATCCTGTTGCGTTCCCGATGAAAACCGGATCTGTGCCACGAGTTCCGATCTGGGGGGATTATCAAATGTCTCTTCGCAGGCTGCCATTGCCAGCACGAGCAATATCGAAAGAAAATGTTTCATAGGATCACCCTTCATTGAATTAACTGAATCAATCACTTTGTAAATTGGACGCATCATCATCTGCTTTGCTAAATTAATGATATTCGGACGGAATCCCAGACCAGGTTTAAATTTTCCGAAAAGATTCACGCTTCAATCGGTTCCGGATGAATAGTCACGATCATTTCAAAACGGAGTTTGATCATTTCTTCAATCCGGGTACAGATCATGTGCACTTCTTCGAGGCTCATTTGCGACGGGAGCTTGATATGACAGCTTAATTCCTGGTGACTTCCGTATTTATGCAGGTGAAAGTGATGAATGTGAACATTCCTTTGAAGAAGTATCGTGACTTCCGAAGTGATTTTTTTAATGAGTTCCGGATCTACTTCTTCCCCTAAAAGCGCCTTGATCTCTTTTGAAAGGATCTCATAACTGGCCCGCGCGATCATGAATGCAACGATAACGGTGAGCACCGAATCGATCCACCAGAAATAATTCCCTAAAAAGATACCAACCAGGATCACGAACGAGGATAAAGAATCACCCCGGTGATTCCAGGCATCGGCCTTTAATACAGATGAACCTGTCTTCCGGTAAGCCCAGAAACCGTACTGGGCAAGTAATTCCTTCGAGACAACAGATGCAACTGTCACCGCAATGGCGAACGTGCCAAAATTGACCGCTTCGCGGGAAATAAACTTTTCATAGGCGCTAACCATGAAATTGAAGGCCAGGATCGCCAGCAGGACACCGATCACGATCGCGGCAATATGTTCCATTCGGCCATGCCCGAACGGATGTTCCTTGTCGGCCGGCTTCCCTGCAAGCTTCCCGCCAAGTACCACAATAAACGACGAAAAACAATCGGTCAGGGTATCCCAGGCATCCGCAATGAGGGCCATGGAACCGGAAACAATACCTGCCCAGTATTTTACCACAAATAACACGGCGTTGACAAGGATGGACACCCAGCCAACCGTTATCACGTATTTCTGATCACGTGGATTCATAGGATCATTTTGGGCTAAAATTATAAAATAAAAACCACAGAACTAGCCGGGGGCATGAAAACGGCAGCGAAGTTCCGGATGAAATTTATAACAACCCTCAATAAAATCCATTTTTAATTTGAAATAAGAAAATAAGTTGTATATTTGTACCATATAAATAGTACAATATAAAACTAGTATAATGATACAATTTGCGTTAGATCCACGGACAGGTATTCCTTTTTACCGTCAAATTATTGATCAGATCAAATTTGGTATCGCAAAAGGAAGTCTGAAGATCGGCGAGCAACTACCCACGGTAAGGGCGCTGGCTGTTGATCTGAAGGTCAACCTGAATACGGTGGCAAAGGCATATAAAGAGCTTGAAATTCAGAATATCCTTGAAACACAACAGGGAACCGGTACATTTATCAGCGAGGCGGGAGTAAGTATTTCTGAGAAGGAAAAAAGCCGCAAGCTTAAAGAAATCTGTGATGAATTTTCCACGATTGCCTTCAGCTACGGATTTTCGGTCAGTGATTTGATCCGGGAACTTCAGAAAATTGAAGAGAAATAATCAAAGCCATGATTTAAATATTTAACTGATTAAAACCTATTAAAACTGATGTGTATGAAAAGAAATGTCATCGTCAAGGGTTATTTTAACCCTGTCGCAGTAGCTGTACTGGTAGTTTGTATTGTGATCTCTGGGGGTTTGTATTACCTGCAGGTGATCACTGAGGGAATTTTTGGAGCCTTGATCGTTTTTTCCGTATTGCTGGCAGCCTCTGTCCATATTGCCGATCAATGGGAGAAGGCGGTGTTGCTCCGTATGGGAAAATATAAGGGATTAAAAGGGCCGGGGTTGTTTTTCATTATTCCGGTCATTGATAAGGTCGATAAATACATTGATCAGCGGGTCCGGGTTACAGACTTTAAAGCAGAACAGACCCTGACCAAGGATACCGTTCCTGTGAATGTGGATGCTGTTGTTTACTGGACGGTTTGGGACGTTGAAAAAGCAGCACTGGAGGTACAGGAATATGAGAAGGCAATTTTTTATATTGCTCAAACCGGGTTAAGGGATATTATCGGAAAGCATGAGTTGGCCGACTTGCTGCAGGAACGCGACAAAATTGCGGAGGATCTGCAAAAGGTGCTTGACAGTAACACAAATCCCTGGGGAATTACCTGCCAAACGGTTGGTATCAAGGATATTGTCATTCCCCAGAACCTGTCTGATGCCATGAGTAAACAGGCGCAGGCTGAGAGGGAACGTAAGGCCAGGGTCATCCTTGGTACGGCAGAAACAGAGATTGCCGAGAAATTTGCAAAGGCCAGTCAGGAATACCTGAATAATCCGGTTGCCCTGCATTTGAGGGGGATGAACATGTTATTCGAAGGATTAAAGGAAAAAGGGTCTATGGTCATTGTACCAAGTTCTGCGTTAGACTCGATGAATCTTGGCGTAATAGGAGGCCTCGTTTCTCTTGCCAAAATCAATGAATCGGAGAATAGGAACTCATAACTCATTCCTGCCGAGGTACCAGTTCACAAAGTTACGGATCCCTTCTTCAAAGGAATACATGGGATGATATTCCAGGAGCTTTTCGGCCTTTTCGATACTGGCATAAGTGATGTCGACGTCGCCCGGCTGTGCCGGAAGTTGCCTGATATTCGCTTTCTTGCCCGTTGCTTTTTCAAGGGCCCTGATCATATCCCGGAGTTTGACAGGTTGGTTATTTCCCAGGTTAATGATCTCATAGACCTGATTATGTTCAAATAAATAGGTGATTACCCTGCAAATACCGTCTACGGTATCTTCATAATATGTGTAGTCGCGTGAGGTGCTGCCATCTCCGAACATGGGTATTTCGGCGTTATTTAAAATGAGCCTGGTAAATTTGTGAATGGCCAGATCCGGGCGCTGACGCGGGCCGAAAACGGTAAAGAACCGCATGTTGATGATGTCCAGTCCATAGAGCGCGTGATAGGTATAGGCGATCAGTTCACAGGCTTTTTTAGTAAAGGCATAAGGGGAGATGGGATGACTCACATCCTGTGTTTCATGAAAGGGAACGTCTTTTGTATTCCCGTAAACGGAGGATGATGACGCAAAAGCAAGCTTTTTGATGCTTTTGTTTTTCATCAGCTCCAGGATATTCTGCGTAGCAACGATATTGGCCCGGGTATAATCCTGCGGGGCTTCAATGGAAGGACGAACCCCTGCTTTTCCAGCCAAGTGGACTATCGCATCGATATGTTTAGAGGCCAGGCTTTTACTTAACAAGTCAAAATCGGACAGATCAATTTCCAGAAAATCAAATTCAGGATGACCGGTAAACGAGGTCATATTTTTTTCCTTTACGGAACGGGGATAGAACGGATCAAAATTATCGATCCCCGTCAGTGAATGGCCTGCTTCCAGGAGCTTTTCACAAAGATGGGAGCCAATAAATCCTGCACAACCGGTGACAACAATGTTTGACATAGCTTTTCTTTTTAATGAATTTTGCCTGAAATGAAGGCGATCAGTTTATCCAGCACAGGATGATTGATATGACCAAACAATCCGCCTTTTTGATAATGGATCAGGATATTCCTGAGGTAGATAAAGATGCTTAAGCTGTGAGCAGTCAACAGCACGGGATCAAGCCTGAAAACGGCATAGATCAGGGTCATGGCCGACCCGCAGGTACTGATGATCCAAAACCCTGGGGGGAGAACGGATTCCTGCCGGTTCTCGGAATAAATCCATTGGTAAAAAAAACGTGAAATAAAGATGATCTGCGCCACAATGCCCCAAATCATGAGCAGCAACGGATTTTTTTCATTTCTGAAAAACGTGGCAAGCGTATATTCGGTTCCTGAAAACAGGTAAATCAGGATGATGACCGGACAACTCAGGATCATGATGCGAAAAACAGGGAATATCAGTTGCCATTCACCTTTTAGCTGCAGGTTGCGGACATAAATAAAATAGACGAGGATCTGTCCCAGCAAAATGGCCGCATCATTCCTTAAAATACCGTAAATGAGCATGAGAATGGAGGCCAGAAGGCTGATCTTCCAAAAAATGACCGGAGAAAGAACCCGTCCTTCATGTTCGGATTTAAACCATTGAAGAATGGTTCGCGCAAAAAATAAAACCTGAGAAATAAAACCGATGGTGTACATGATAAAATCTTTCATTCGTTTTGTTTTTGCGCTGCAAAGATAGTTATATTATTAATCAACCAAATTTGAATATATTTGCGGTATCCGATTCTGCAGGAATTGCTGAACTGATCAAGAAAGTTGAATAAATGAAGAATATCCGAAATTTTTGCATCATCGCGCATATTGACCACGGGAAAAGCACGCTTGCTGATCGTCTGCTTGAGATTACAAAGACCGTCAATGAACGGGACATGGAGGATCAGGTACTGGATAATATGGAACTGGAAAGGGAACGCGGGATTACAATAAAGAGCCATGCCATCCAAATGGATTATGAACAGGATGGTGAAAAATACGTGTTAAATCTGATCGATACTCCGGGGCATGTCGATTTTTCATATGAGGTTTCCAGGTCTATTGCAGCCTGTGAAGGTGCTTTGCTGATTATTGATGCCACGCAGGGGATTCAGGCGCAGACGATCTCAAACCTTTATCTGGCGCTTGAGCATGATCTGGAGATCATCGCGGTGCTCAACAAAATGGATTTGCCAAACGCCATGCCTGAGGTGGTCGAAGATCAGATTATCGATCTGATCGGCGTCAGACGCGAAGATATCATTCATGCCAGCGGAAAAACCGGTCAGGGAGTGGATGAGATCCTTAGGCGCATTGTAAAAGACATTCCGCCGCCAACTGGAGATCCGGATGCTCCTCTCCAGGCGCTGATCTTTGATTCGGTCTTCAATTCATTTCGTGGTGTGATCGCGTATTTTAAAATTAAGAATGGCACGATCCGAAAAGGAGACCTCGTTAAATTCGTCAATACGAGAAGAGAATATGATGCAGACGAGATTGGTGTGTTGCGCCTTGGCCTTGAAGCCAGGGAAATGTTAGGTACAGGTGATGTGGGATACATTATCTCCGGGATTAAGATGGCCCGGGAGGTGAAAGTGGGTGATACCATTACGCACCGGAACAGGCCTTGTGATAAGGCGATTGAAGGTTTTGAGGAAGTAAAGCCCATGGTGTTTGCAGGTGTTTACCCGATCGATGCGGAAGATTATGAAGACTTGCGGGCCTCCATGGAAAAACTTCAGCTCAATGATGCCTCGCTGACTTATGAGCCTGAATCGTCTGCTGCGCTTGGATTTGGATTCAGGTGCGGATTTTTGGGTATGCTTCATATGGAGATTATCCAGGAACGGCTTGACAGGGAGTTCGATATGAACGTGATCACCACGGTGCCCAATGTGTCGTACCTGATCCAGACCACCAACGGGGAAACGATCCGGGTTTATAATCCAAGCGGTATGCCGCCTTCAACGACGATCCAGGAGATCGAAGAACCTTATATCCGGGCACAGATCATCACCAAATCTGAATATATCGGGCAGATCATGACACTCTGTCTTGACAAACGGGGAACTTTGGTCAAACAGGATTACCTGACCGCCGAAAGAGCTGAATTGACCTTCGACATGCCTCTGGGGGAAATTGTTTTCGATTTCTATGATAAGCTAAAGTCTATTTCCAAAGGATATGCTTCCTTCGATTATCATATGACCGGTTTCAAGCCGGCTAAGCTGGTGCGCCTCGATATTCTGCTTAACGGGGAAATGGTCGATGCCCTTTCATCGCTCATTCATTTTGATAATGCGTATAACCTGGGACGCAAAATGTGTGAGAAGCTGAGAGAACTTATTCCCCGGCAGCAATTTGATATCGCGATCCAGGCAGCAATCGGGGCCAAGATCATTGCACGTGAAACCGTCAAGGCGGTACGCAAGGATGTGACCGCCAAATGTTATGGAGGTGATATTACCCGTAAAAGGAAGCTTCTGGAGAAGCAGAAAAAAGGAAAGAAGCGGATGAAGCAGATCGGCAATGTGGAAGTTCCGCAAAAAGCTTTCCTGGCCGTTCTGAAGCTGGACTAGAGGAAAGATTAGAAGATTAGAGGATTAGAATATTAGAATGCAGGAGAAGTAGTAAACGCGAAGTCACGAAGACGCTGCGCACGACTTGTCAGGTATGACTTATGCATGATTTGTGTCTTCGTGTTTTTTTGCGTTCAGTCTGGAATTTGAAATTTATCGTCATTATGGAACTGGGCTTTTTACAGGATATTCTTGTTATTTTTGCCCTGTCTTCGGTCGTGAATTTTCTTTTTACCAAGATCAGAGTACCTACGATTATTGGCTATCTTGTGACAGGAGTCGTTACGGGTCCTTATTTTCTTGGGTTGGTAGGTTCACCTCATCAGATTGAGCTCATGGCCGAGATTGGTGTCGTTTTACTTATGTTCACCATTGGTCTTGAGTTTTCCATTAACCATTTACTGAAAATCAGGAAGATCGTTTTTGCGGGTGGGATCATTCAACTGATTTTGACAGCCGGGACAGCAACGCTGATCGCACTATTTTACCAGCTGGACTGGAGAGGAGCGCTTTTTACAGGTTTCCTGGTGGCATTAAGCAGTACAGCAGTAGTGATGAAACTGTTGCAGGAACGATCGGAGGTCACGTCCAATTACGGACGTACTGTCTTTGGTATTCTTATTTTTCAGGACATAGTCGTCATTCCGATGCTGCTTTTTACGCCCCTTCTCGGGCATGGTGCTGAAGTGACTGATATCCACCATGAATTGCTGCTATTACTACTCAAAACAGTTTTTCTTGTGGGTCTGGTTTATGTGGGAAACCGGTGGCTTATGCCAAAGGTGTTGAGTATGGTCGCCCATACGAAGAACCAGGAACTGTTTATGATGAGCATTTTCGTCATTTGCTTTTCAGTAGCCCTGCTTACCTCGGGGCTGGGAATATCACTTGCGTTCGGAGCGTTCCTGGCCGGTCTGATGATCTCGGAATCTGAATACAGTCATAATGCCTTTGGACAACTTTTACCTTTTAAAGATACTTTTACGAGCTTTTTTTTCGTGAGCATCGGTATGCTGCTTGACCTGGGATTTATCGTAAAAAACCCTCTATTGGTTGTTTCGACCGTGCTGACGGTACTCCTCGTCAAGATCATTTTTGCCGGTGCAACCGCTTTTTTTCTGGGGCATACCCTGCGCGGGACTATCCTGATTGGTTTTGCCCTGTGCCAGGTGGGCGAGTTTTCTTTTATACTGGCGCAGTCCGGACTGCACTATAAGATCATTCCGGATAATTACTATCAGTTGTTCCTTGCGGTGGCGGTGCTCAGTATGACCGTGACACCATTATTGATGATGACCTCCAGAAGAGTTGCCGACCGGCTTTTAAAATACCCGTTGCCCAGGGTACTTGTAGAAGGACTGTTCCCTTTGCCTCATATCGATATTCCCGAATACCGGGAACATATCGTGTTTATAGGCAAGGATTCCCGATCGCTCAATCTTTCGGCGATGGCTCATCATCTTCGCTTGCCCTATGTGTCAATTGTTTTTGATCCGGGGATTGTAAAAAAGATGCAGGAGAAGGGCGAAACAGTCATTTACGGCGATGCGGTCAATGAACCCATCCTCAGGAAAGCACACATTGAAACTGCCGGAGTGATCGTTGTTTCTGTCGGAAATCTGATCACGTCCATGGCTATTGTCGAGAAACTCCGTCATTTAAATGCTCATGCTTTTATTATTGTTCGGACCAAACATGTATTTGATATTGAAGAAATATACAAGGCAGGAGCCGATCAGGTTATCCCGGAGGAATTTGAAACGGCCGTCAATCTGTTGGAACGGGTATTGAACAAACGCCTGGTGCCTCAACGTGAAATCAACATGATCATAGCTAATATAAGGGATGAACAGTACGGTATTTTCCGCAATAGCACAGACGACTCTTCCCAAATATTAAAGGAACTTCCCAACCTTGATGTGGTGGCCGTCAAGATCAGATCTGAATCTTTTGTTGCCGGAAAGACCATCAAGGAGCTGGAATTCAGGAAGATATTCGGAGTTACGCTGGTCGCGATCCTCAGAAAAAATAAATTAATTGAACATCCGGATGCCAATTTCCGGTTGGAAGGGCAGGATATCGTTTACATCATGGGCCGCAGGGAACAGGTTGCCTTGGCAACTGATCAGATCGTGAATATGCCTTCTGTGGTTTAACCACTTAAGGTCATTTTTGCAGGCAGGCTAAACAACTGTTTTGCTTTTCTTGTTTTTCTTCCAAATTGCTCGCCTATGAAAACGCTATTTTGGGGACTTGCAGTATTGTTCACCGTGGGTTGCGGGTCCCGCTCTTCCCGGCCCATCCAGCTTTCAACAGGAAAAACCGCAGGGGATGATACCCTTTTAAGTTGCTGCGCCGACCTGCCTTCCCGGTATCCGGGTGTTCTGCCCCGGGAAAGTGACCGCAGCGGAAGATCGGCGTCAACAGAGGGAATGGTGCTGATCCCGGCTGGTTCCTTCGTGATGGGAGGAGATCGCATTTGGGGAAGGCCTGATGAGTTCCCGCTCCACAAGGTTGCCGTTTCAGCATATTATATTGACGAGCATGAGGTGACGAACAGGCAGTTCAGGGAATTTACAGAAGCTACCGGCTATATCACCACGGCCGAGCGAAAACCCACATGGGAAGAACTTAAGGAACAATTACCTCCGGGAACGCCAAAGCCTCCCGATGACGTACTGGTACCTGCCTCGCTGGTTTTCAGAAAGACGACGAAGCCTGTTCCGCTGAACGATCCGTCTGTCTGGTGGACATGGGTTCCGGGTGCCAGCTGGCGTCACCCCCTGGGGGAGGGAAGCTCCATCGACGATATGGACGATTTCCCTGTGGTACATGTGTCCTGGGAAGATGCCGCTGCCTATGCCCGTTGGGCCGGAAAGCGTTTGCCCACAGAGGCGGAATGGGAATTCGCAGCAAGGGGGGGAGTACAGAATGTGGTCTACCCCTGGGGAAATGAACAGATCCATCAGGGAAAGCCGAAGGCAAATTCGTGGGATGGTCACTTCCCTGACCATAATACCGCACGCGACGGATATCCTGGTCTGGCACCGGTGAAAAAATATTCTCCCAACGGTTACGGGCTTTATGATATGGGCGGAAATGTCTGGGAATGGTGTGCCGACTGGTATCGGGCCGATTATTATGCGGATTGCGCGCAAAACAACATCACGCGGGACCCGCAGGGGCCGGAAACTTCCTGGGATCCCGACGAACCTTATGCCATGAAAAAAGTGACAAGGGGAGGATCATTCCTGTGTAATGACCTGTATTGTTCCGGGTTCCGTGTTTCTGCACGAATGAAAACAACCTGGGACACCAGCTTAAGCCATACCGGCTTTCGCTGTGTGGTCCCTGCCAACTGAAAGACACAGGTATGCTTACGACTATATAATCAGCTTATAGCCTTTTCCATGAACATTGATGATCTCGACCGAAGGCTCGTCTTTCAGATGTTTTCGTAACTTGGTGATGTATACATCCATGCTCCTGGCATTAAAGTAGTTATCGTCGATCCAAATAGTTTTTAAGGCAAAATTGCGTTCCAGGACTTTGTTGGCATTATTACAGAGCAGGCGGAGTAATTCTGACTCTTTCGTCGTCAGCTTCACCGGTTCGTCTTCACCTTCGTTCATGAGGATCTGTTTTCGCGGGTCGAACGTGTAACGGCCTAATTTGTAGAGGGCTTGTTCGGGAGCCTTTCCCTCCTGACTGGTTCTTCGCAGGATCGCCTCGATCCTGAAGATCAGCTCTTCCATGCTGAACGGTTTTGTGATGTAATCGTCAGCTCCGATCTTGAATCCCTCCAAAACATCCTCCTTCAGATTTTTTGCCGTCAGAAAGATAATCGGTATTTCCTGATTGATGAGCCGGATGTCGCGCGCAAGGCTGATCCCGTCTTTTCTTGGCATCATGATGTCAAGGATACAAAGGTGGTATTCATGTTTTTTAAATCCGGCGTAAGCTACCTCGCCATCCCCGTAGAGGTCCGTATTATATCCTTTTGCGATTAGGTATTCCTTCAGTAAAAGCCCCAGATTCTCATCATCCTCGGCCAATAAAAGTTTTGCTTTTGTTTCCATTTTGGTTACGTTATATTGAGAGGGAAATAAATAACAAATTTCGTTCCTTTATTCAGGACACTCTCCGCCTTTATTTTGCCTTGGTGGGATTCAACAATTTTTTTTACATAACTCAAACCCAGTCCGAAGCCTTTAACGTCGTGAACATTCCCCGTCGGAACGCGGAAGAAACGTTCAAAGATCTGATCCAAATGCTCTTTGGCAATACCGATCCCGTTATCTTTGACCGATATCAGTAGCTGGCCGTTTTTATTTTCAGTTCTGATCGTTATTTCAGGTTTTTCGTGGCTGTATTTGACCGCATTGTCAAATAAGTTGAAAATGACATTCGTCAGGTGTACTTCATCTCCTTTGATCAGATCGTTTTCGGCCAGAAGTTCCGATTCGAGCCTGCCATCTTTATTTTTCACGCGCAGTTCAAAGTTATGAATAACATTATGAATAAGTTCATGAAAATGAAACTCTTTAAATTTTAGTTTCAGACGGCCTTCATTGAACACGGCCATCTGAAGGACTTTTTCCACCTGAAAGCTCAACCGTTTACTTTCCTGTAAGATGATGCTGGAGATATGTTCTGTTACTTTAGGCGAATTGGAGATGCTGTTATCATGGAGCATCTGGCTGGCCAGGGAAATGGTCGATATCGGCGTTTTCAGCTCGTGGGTCATGTTGTTGATGAAGTCATTCTTAATCGTTGACAACTTCTTTTGCTTCAGGATGATCATGATCGTGTAAGTAAAAATGGCAATCAGCAGACCTGTCAGGATCATCGTGGGAATGACCATGATGCCGGTTTCTTTCAACAGGTAAGTATCCCTTTTGGGAAAATAGACACGGAGATAATCGCCTTTCGGATCGAAGTCGCGGGGAAACAAAGGTTCCCGGTATTCCTTCCGGTTGTCGGGATTGTAGGTTTTACTGCCAAAAATCATTTGCTCTGACCCCTGAGGGTAGGTTTTAACGGCGTACTTAAAATCCAGATCGATGTTGCCGTTCCGGAATTCGGCCCTCAGGAGACGTTCAAGTTGCTGTTGACTGATCCTCTCCTTCAAAGGAAGTTGAGACATCAGCCTCCGGTTTTGGGCGATCCGGAAATAGTCTGCCTGATCCTGCATCCTCTGTTCAAATTGCTGTGCAATGTAATTATCCTGCTCATGCATAAGGTCAAAAGCATTTGGAAAATCGCCGGGGTGACCCCGTTCCGTGCTCTCAATCTTCATACTGCCCGAATACTGGATCAGTTCCTCACTTCCGTATACCGACGAACTGCTGCGTTGCGAAAAGCGAAATGAAATACTGACGTCCTGGGATTGCGGCCGGATCAGATTATCCCCGCTCCCGCCAATGTTGGGGAAAAATCCCCCCTGCTTTTTTGCAGACTGCGTGGCACCGGTTAGAATTCGTAAAGTTTCGTCACTTTCCAATCGTTCGATCACCCTTTTCAGCACACGTGTAACTGTCTGATCAAACTGTTCTTCCCTGATCTCAAACGCCTTTTTCAGGGAATTGGTTTGGACCAGGATCAGACTGGTCATAACCAGCACCATAAAGACGATCAATGTCACAATTACCTTCCTGTTCATAGTGCAAAGATAACCTTTAACAAACACCGTAATTCAGGACTTAACAATCTTTAACACTGGACAATAAATTGCCAAATTGTCAAACTGATCATGAAATCATTTAACATGGATGGTTCTTCCGCCCGGTAATACCCGGGCAAGCCTGGCATGACGCTCAGACTCGTTGCTCCCTGCACTAAAACGTTTCCGGAGAGGTTTTCCGGAGTGTTTCAATCACCCGCTGAGAGGCATTTTGCTGGGCTTCTTTTTTCGACGAACCTTTACCTTGTCCAGTGATTTCATCATCGATGGTAATGACCGAAATAAAATTAGGCTGACGGTCACTCTGATGATGTTCCGTGGTTTCAAAATTAATTTCTTTTTTATTTTTCTGGCTCCATTCGATCAACTGGCTCTTGTAATTGGTATTGATGAATTGGATCGCTCTTAAGTCAACATACCTGAGCAGAAGCTTTTTCGTGATGAATTGCCGGGTCACCTGGTATCCTTTGTCCAGATAGAGAGCGCCGATGATTGCTTCAAGGGCATCACCATAGATATGACTGTTCTCAAGCGTATTGTTCGTATTTGACTTGATATAGTTGTTCAGGCCTGTCTGGTAGGTGAGTTCGGTCAAAAAACTGCGGTTCACCAGCTTTGAACGCATTTGGGTGAGAAAGCCTTCATCCTGGTTAGGAAAACGGTTGTACAGAAATTCTGCAATTACTGCTCCCAGGATAGCATCTCCCAGATATTCAAGCCGTTCATTATTCACCCAGTTCTTTTGTGAATCCAGTTTGGATGCAGACCGGTGGATGACCGCCGTTTCGTATAGCTGCAGGTTGGACGGTGGAAATCCGAATAATGATTTAAGAAATAAATAAAACTCTTTTCCGGGAGTAGAAAAGAGCTTTATTTGTTGAACAATTGTTCTTATCACATTTGATATTTCTTGAAAATTACTGATGCATTATGACCTCCAAAACCAAACGTGTTACTTAGCGCGTAACGGATATCCCGTTTTTTGGCCACGTTAAAGGTGAAATCAAGTTTATTGTCAATCTCGGGATCGTCAGTAAAATGATTAATTGTGGGAGGAATAATCCCGTGTCGGAGGGCCAGTACAGAGGCGATACCTTCTATGGCACCGGCTGCCCCTAACAAATGGCCGGTCATTGATTTTGTAGAACTAATGCTAAGCTTATAGGCGTGATCGCCAAAATAGTTTAAAATTGCTTTCGGTTCAGCAATATCTCCCAGGGGAGTAGAAGTTCCGTGTACATTGATGTAGTCAATGTCGTTTGGTGTTATACCGGCGTCTTCAACCGCCCATTTCATCACCAGAGTAGCACCCCTGCCATTAGGATCGGGAGCCGTCATATGGTAGGCATCAGCCGACATTCCTCCGCCTGCGATTTCGGCATAGATCTTTGCTCCACGGGCAAGGGCATGTTCGTATTCTTCAAAAATCATTGCGCCTGAACCTTCTCCCATTACAAAACCATCCCGGTCTTTATCGAACGGGCGGGAGGCCGTTGCGGGGTCATCATTCCGGGTCGAAAGCGCCCGCATGGAATTGAACCCACACAAACCCGCTTCGTTAATGGCAGCCTCCGATCCCCCTGTAATAAAGAGATCTGCTTTCCCTAAACGAATCATATTAAATGCTTCGATCATGGCATGAGTGGAAGATGCGCAAGCTGATACGGTAGTGAAATTTGGTCCTTTGAAGCCAAAGCGAACGGAAACTAAGCCACCCGCAATATTGGCAATCATTTTAGGAATAAAGAAAGGATTAAATTTGGGACGGGCAAGATCGTAGTCCCTTACTTCCTCGTAGAAAGTCTGAAGACCACCAATCCCTGCACCCCAAATTACTCCGGCACGTTCTTTATCGATTTTTTCCAGATCAAGACCCGAATCATCAATAGCCTGCTGTGCCGTTGCAAATGCATATAAAGTAAAGAGGTCGTTTTTACGCACCTCTTTCTTTTCCACATAAAGCGTTGGATCAAAATTCTTTACTTCACATGCAAATTGAGTCTTGTGAAGCGCGATATTCATCTTTGTGATGGTTCCCGCTCCGCTGACTCCATTTTTTAGCCCTTCCCAATATTCCTGAATAGAATTACCAAGCGGATTGATGGTTCCCAGTCCGGTAATAACTACCCGTTTAAATTCCATAAACTCTGATTTATTACTTTTTGATGTTTGCTTCGATGTGAGCGATCGCTTCCCCAACGGTTGAAATCTTTTCGGCCTGGTCGTCAGGAATTGCCAAATCGAATTCTTTTTCAAATTCCATGATCAGTTCGACCGTGTCCAGTGAATCTGCACCAAGATCATTTGTAAAAGAAGCTTCATTGGTCACTTCGCTTTCGTCAACACCTAATTTGTCGACAATAATTGCTTTCACTTTTGCTGCAACGTCAGACATAGTTCTAATTTTAAGTTAATATTCAATTTTATTTTTTAAAAAATCCGGTGCAAAGTAATAAATTTACCCAAAATATTTCAAAGAATTTTTGAAATAAATAGTAGTTTCGGGTATTCGACCTCTTTAGAGAGGTACTATAATTGAACAGAAAAGTCTAAAATTCAAACTTTTACACGATAAAGGGGACAATTATGAAGAGGATAGCGATATTTGCCTCTGGATCAGGCACTAACGCTCAAAATATTATTGAATATTTCAAAAATAGCAGGAATATTATCGTCGATTCGCTTTGGTCGAACAACGAGAATGCATATGCCCTGATCAGGGCAGAGAAGCTGGGTATAGAGACCTTTACTTTTGGCAGGGATGAATTATACCGGAGCATTGAAGTACTGGAAACGCTTAGTGAGCGTAAGATCGATATGATCGTCCTTGCAGGATTTTTATGGTTACTGCCTCATAATCTGACGGAGGAATTTGTCGTGATCAACATTCATCCGGCTCTTTTACCGAAGTACGGTGGTAAGGGAATGTACGGGAACTATGTCCATGAAGCCGTGATCCGCAATAAGGAAAAAGAGAGCGGTATTTCCGTTCATTACGTGAACGAGCGGTATGATGCAGGGGATATTATTTTCCAGGCTAAATGTGCGGTCAATCCCGGAGATGACCCCCGGACGCTGGCTGAAAAAGTTCACAAGCTGGAGTATGAACATTATCCCAGGGTCATTGAAGAATTATTAACAAAGGAAGAACCGGAACCGGAATATTGATGTTGTGCGCCAAGGGTCTCGGGTAGAAAACGTATGGCTCAATACCCGCTGCCTGCGATTTCGATATTAATCTTCTGAAGTTCGTTTATCAGTGAGTCTTTTAGTTGTGTAAATAAAGGAAGGTTTTCCTTTGAAACAGGTTTGCCGGGTTGGGACTTCACCTTGAGCGGATCTACGGGTGAACCGTTCTCAAAGATCCGGAAATCAAGGTGGGGACCTGTGGCAAGTCCGGTACTCCCCACGTAACCGATCAGTTGTCGCTGCTGTACCCGTACTCCGGGAGCAATTCCTTTGGCAAAGCCTTTCAGGTGCATGTAACAGCTTGTGTATACCGAGTTGTGCCTGATGTACAGGTAATTGCCTCCTCCTCCGGCCTGGTATCCTTTACGGGTAATCACTCCTTCCCCGATCGAAACGACCGGAGTGCCGGAGGCGGCAGCATAATCGATCCCATGATGCGGCCGCCTGAACTTCAGCACCGGGTGTAACCGGCTGTGCGAAAAACGGGAGCTGATCCGCGAAAA
>CAZOYZ010000003.1:0-33553 GCA_964584045.1 uncultured Prolixibacteraceae bacterium
CGATGTGCTCTGCCCGTTTTATGTCCTCCCACGTTTGCTCCGGACTCGTGTTGATTTCCAGAGGCGGGATCCCGCGCACGTTCTCGGCATTGAATACATAGGCAGAGGTGATCAAAGGACGTTCCAGCCGGACCTGTTGGGACAGGGGCTTTCCCTTCTCATCCAGCACGGGACTTCCGTTATCGTCCCGAACTTGCCGGTTCTCCTGCAGTTTGACATAGTTAATCACGGTGCCTTTGGCCCCTTTTTCAACATTCCATCCGCCGGCCTGCGCCTGTTTAAAGGTTATCCAGCGGGGATCCTGAAATCCCTGCATCATCAGCCAGATGGAGTTCATGCCCCGGTATGCCTTACCGGTTGTGGGGTTAAAAGGAAGCATAAATTCCTGCAGGTCATTCCATGGCTTCTGAAAAGGAGAGGTCCCTTTCTCCAGCTGGTCAATCAGCTTTTGAGCCACCTGTTCAAACAGGGGTTTGCGATCATTTGCCATCCTGACCTCCTTCCTCCGGGATATCATCCTGGTCCCAAAGATCAACTTCCAGAAAATCCGCTTCCTGCGGTGTCAGGCAAACAGTCGTGCCGGGTTGGGCAATTTCCGTTAAGTAATCAATGCATTGTTGTTTTAAAGTTTGTGCTTTCATAGGTAGAATTAATTTGTTTTAGTTGATTATTGAAATGAAGTATTCCGCGCAAAAAGCGGACAGGATCCACAGGCTTTCCGTCCCGAAGGATTGAGAAATGCAGATGCTCGCCAGTTGATCTGCCGGTATTGCCGGTAACCGCGATTGGCTGTCCGGCCAGGACTAACTCTCCGGCTTTGACAAAGTACCGGGACAGATGCCCGTAAAGGCTTTCGTACGGGCCATGACGAATCCTGACAAAATATCCCCGGTTCCGGTCATAGCCACAGCGATTCACCTTCCCATTCAATATGGCCCTCACTGTGTCGGACCCGGCTCGCAAGTCCACCCCGGCATGAAAATGCTTCTTGCTGGTTATCGGGTGCTTCCGCAGTCCGAAGGGAGAAGTTATTTGCAGGGAGGCAAGCGGAAAAGAAAAAGTTATTTCCTCCAGTTCGGCAAGGTTGGCGGTTTTGCCCGCTTGGCTTGAAGAGGGTCGTTCGAGCCCGATGGCAGAGGGTGCCGCTTTTCCACTGTCCTTATTTTGGATCTGCACCGTGTTTAGAAACCTTATCGGCAATACTGAATTAAACGGCTGTGCAGCCATAAGAAGAGGCAATCCCAATAGTCCGAGTAAGAAAAACGTTTTCATCCGGACATGATTTTTTCGACCATCTGCGAAACCTGCCCGTTGATTTTATTAAAATTGGCAAACAGCATTTCTTCCCGTTTACCTTGAAAATCATAATAGACAGGCATTGGCGGATAGCTTGTTTCCTCCCGGCGGATGGCGTCCAGATCCAGGTTAATGCGGCAGTGAATCGCCGATGTGGTATACTCCCCTGTGAACCGGTTGTCTTCAGGGACATCCCGTGCCACAAGGCCAACCATTTCGCCGGTGGCAAGAGATGCGATCTTGCCGGCAGGGATCAGGGGTTCAAGCTTTTCATTCAGTCCCATAGAAGTCTTGGTCCGGTCGATGGTAAGTGTTTCTCCCGTTTGCTTAACTTTTCCAAACAATCGTTCCAGCCAATCCAGGGTTTCTTTATTCCTTACGGAACCGGCAAGGATATTCCCGATAACCGAGTTGATGGTTTCTGCCGTCTCTTTTCCGTATTGTTGCCGAAATTGCGGCAGCTCCTGCAGTCCCAGTATGACGGCGACCTTGTTACTGCGCGCAGTCGCGATCAGGTTTTCCACCTTGTGGATAAACAGGGTTGGAACTTCATCGGCGATGATAGCTGCAGGTAAATTCCCTTTGGAATTGATCAGGCGGATCAGCCGGTTTACAATCAGGGCATACAGGGCAGAATTGATATTCTGGGTAGACGGATCATTAGCCAGCACGAGGACGGCCGGGTTCTTCGGATCCGAGATTTTCAAGTTGAAGTCATTCCCCGAAAACACCCAGAACGACTCTTTGGTGGCCAGCCGGCTGATAAAGATTTTCAAGGTTCCGACCTGTCCCTCCAACTGGTCGAAGGCCCGTTTATTAAAAGCGCTCATGAAGGGCGAAAGAAGGCTCGGGAGTTCGGGGTTGGTCAGCATCACTGTGAAAATCTCTTCGTACGACTTATTCAGGAAAGCCATCAGGTGGGGCATGGATGAATACTTCCCGTTTTCATGTTTGGCTAGGAAATAGACAGCGCACGCCAGAAAGTTAATCGCCGATTGCGTAAAGAACTGGTCCGATCCGGCTGATTTATCCCCCTTTTTCAATGCCTCCACCAATGCTTCGGAAATCTCCTGCGCTTCTGCCAGCGTTCCGACATATTTCGGGTTCAGGGGATTGATCCGGTTGCTCCGCGAAACATCATTGAGATTGATCACATGAAACCTGTAATCTTTCATCCTTCCCCGTTGCCGGGCCAGACAGTAATGATAATAGGCAATCTGTCCCAGATCGGGGAACTTAAAATCATACAGGCAAATGGTAAAGTCTTTGGCAACGAGCTGCCGGATAGCCGGATTGATCACACCAAAAGATTTTCCGGAGCCAGGGGTACCGATTACAAGAATTCCGCGAAAGGGATTCATGTTGATAAACCCTTTGTGTATGCGCTTTTTAAAATAGAAAAGCATCGGGATATTGACCGATGTCGGCGTACCCAGCAACCTGGTATCCTGCATGAACGATTCCCCTTCCACATTCCATTTATCTTTTCCCAGGCCGGACTTAATCAGCTTTGAAATGTTATCAATCGCTGTGGAACAGAGCACGGCGCCAAAAAGGGAGCATCCCACGTATGCTGCCTCATAAGCATTCGTGTAAGGCAACCAATCTCTCCCTGCATAAAACGGCAGTCTGCGAAGGATAATCAGACTGCCAAACATCAGGCAAAGTCCCAGAAGCAGCGGGATGACGATCTGTTTCTTGGGATCTAGGTCCGGTTTTTTGCGGGCCATGGTCCCGATGCCTACCAGACAGATCAGCAGCAGGGTGAACAGCTTGGTATAAAGCGGATCCTGAAACAGGATCACGGTTTGAAGCCTAACAAAAATGGTTACCAGCGGACCGAATATTTTTGGGGACCGATACAGGTTGATGATAATATCCAGCAGCACAAAAAAGTAAACTCCAAGTTGCATGAAACTATACATTTTCTGTTGTTCCCTGGTTTCTTCCATGACAATCGATTTTTAGATGAAAGTTTCGGTTAAAAAGAAAATCGCAGCCCGATTTCGCCGGCAGTCCGCCATCGGTTACGCCGGTTGTAGTAACCACCTGTTCCCGAAACAAGAAGATCCACGCCGGGAGAAAGGGATTGTAAAAACTCCAGGCCTCCGAGCGCTGAAAGGATGAAATCGGAGTTGTCAGTGCCGATGTTCGAACCTAGGCGGAGTTTTAAGGTTGCGTTTTTACTTCGGGACAAGGCCGGCTTATAAAACAGTCCCAGCAGGTAGTTCTCATAGTCTGTTTTGTGCCGGTAGTAATTCAGGGAGAGTTCGAAACTGTTGTGATAACGGGCCACAAAGTCAATTCCCATCGTTGCGTTCCACGCATCCTGATATACAGGTCCAGCTTTCAGGATTAGGTACTTAAAGCCTTCCTGCGCCTGGCTTATGCTGAAAACACCTATTAGCAAGACCGTAAGCGCCAGTACTGATTTTCGCAAATCTGTTCTCATAGTGTATCGGCATTTAAGAGGTCACTGTAGTCGATATTGAGTTCAACGGTCCTGCCCGATACCTGCTCTTCGGCCATCTGAATGCTCAATACTTTATTTCCCGGGTAGGTGAATTTTCGGAACACAAAGACATTGCGGTAACGCCTTTGGAAATAGGGATTATTGTAGAGCGCGAATACCGGCTTTAGCTCCAGATCCTGGACGTTCGTGGCTTTTGTGATCCGTTTATCGCGGATCCGGAAGCGCAACTGGTCAATGTCATATTTAATCCGGGTGCTGTTTTTGAAGGAAACATCCACAAACACATAGTCACCCGAAGAGAAAATATTGTTCAGCCAGGCTGTCATTCCGAGGGCTTTGGAAGCCACGTTACGATATGTCCGCTTCTGCCGGATAACCTCCATGGCAAAAGCCCTCATTTCTTGCCGGGTAATGGTGATTTCCGGAAAATCCAAAGGTTCCATATGTTCGGGCAGGATCTCAATGCGGGTTTTCAGCCAGGAGCTTTGCGTGGCGGAGGCGTAGACGATATCGTATTGGGCCATGAAACTCTGTCCAATGATCGTTATCACCGTTGATGGCGCCTGGGTATCATTAGGTTTATGACCCAGAGAATCGGGAAAATATTTAATTCGAAGCACATTGTCAACCGGGATATCTCCAACAATATCACTTGTGGAAATATCCACATACTGGATTGGCTCAGGAGAGACAAAATGGACCGACAGCCCGTCGCTGATATAAAAACGGGGCAACTCCTTTTTGGAAATTGCCCCGTTCTGTGCGCAAACCGAAGAAACGACTGAAAGTAAAATAAGGACATTAATGAATAGTTTCATGACTGGTCAATTTTGATTGAGTTTTTGGGCTTGATAATTCCTGACTGTCAATCAGGTATACATAGGTTGAATATTTAATTTTCACCTTGTTCTTCCGGATCGCCTGAGCAATTGCCTGGGAGGTGGACCGAAAGGCCTTTTGAAGGGTGGAGGTTAAAAAACGGCTTTGCTCCTCCGTACTGGAAGTGGTCATGTTCATTCCCTGGAAAGAATTGCTGCCCAGTTCCCGGGTAAACTCACGGAAAGCTGATTGCGGAACATAAAGGCCTTTCATACCGTCCAGATCATAGACATCCAGCTTGACGGGCAAAATCTGATCATTGTGGAAAACGGATTGAATGGAAAAGGTGACCCGTTGGGCAGAAAAGCCGTTAATATTGGCATACAGGCAGGTCCCTTTCCCAATGCGTGTGCCTCCAACCAGAATATCCTCCAGCAGGCGAAGCCGGATACGATAACCGGCATACCCGACAAGCTCTTCATCGATGATTGCTTTGATAAACGTTCGCTCGCTGTGAGGTTTCAGGGTGTTGAATATCCGACTGGTCCGGTCAGCACGTTGCACGCTCATCTTACTTTGCCGCAGCTTTTCAAGTTCTTCCTGCAAAGCCCTTTGAGCGGCTTCACGCTGGATTTTGGCTTTATACTCCGGATCATTGGCCTTTTGAAAGCTGTCAATCAGTGCATACTGGGCGCGCATCATTGTCAAAGGGTCTTCCTGCTCTTGCCCCCGTTGTTGAACGGCGGCCCGGGACGCTTTGTTCTGCTTTTCCATCTCCTTACTCTGGTTCAACAGCTCCAGGAGTGCTTTGTCTGTTTCATTGAGTGGTTCATCGGGCGAGGCATCAACCGTTGACCGTCTTCCCGCATTTTTGTTGACAGCATGACCGTTCAGAACAGCTTCCAGACTGTCCATCCGGTTTTTCTCTTGCTGAGAGTATAAATTCACGAAACCGGGAGCTTCACTTTCTTCGGTTTCCAGTCCCGAAATAGCAGTATAGCCATCGGCTTCCTTAAAATGTTTCTGATAGGTCGCCAATTTATCGGCCAGTTTTTTCTCTGTCACCTCTTCCGAGGGTGGAGCGATATTCTTCTGCAGTCCGTCGTTGCCGGTGATAATCACCGGATCCTCTTTTGCAAAAAGATCCTGATAAACATAGAATCCCAGGAAAGTAAAGGGAAACATGATTAGCGGAACAATATACCGGGGTTGCTTAAAGTTGATCTTCATTTCTTATCGGGATTAAGGTTCCTGTTCAGTTTCTCCAGTTTTTGAAAAGCTTCCAGCAGGCGAAGGCTGTCGGCATGGGAAAGGGTGTCCTTTTCCAGGAGCAGGCTGATCTCGCTTTTCAGGCTGATGGCATCAGAAAGCGTGGATACATTTCCCACGACACCGGTAAAACCATGAGATACGCGGGAAACCGGAGTGAATCGTTTCTTTTCCACCGGTTTTTCCGTTACTTCCAAAGTCGTTGTCAGGATGACGGAGGCTAGAATTGTTACCACCATGACCCTGAAGAGCAGCTTCGGCTTTTCCCCGATAAACGTTTTTATCCGGAGAAAGGGGTTGGGATTAGAAGACTCGTTTTGCCACATTTTTCAGATCTTTATTTTCCAATGTTTTCCAGCGTACAATAATCACCCCGTGCGGGTTGTTGGCACTTCGGGGGACATCTTTCAGATACCCTTCGGTGATTAGCGACCGGGTCAAGGTAGAGGATTTGCGATCGATCCGTTGTTTCCCGTAATAGCGGAAATACCGGTTGGGATAATCAAGCTGGATGCTGTCGGTCTCGATGGTCAGAACAGCCGAGGAAAGGAGGACCTGGTTGTAATACCCTTTCTCCTTCAGGTTATTATACTGCTGAATCCCGGTCTCATCGATCAGATACATCGCTTTTTTCATCTGGTATTCGATATACTGGTTATCAGCCGTGACAGTAAAAAAGACGGAGTGGAAAAGGTCAACATGGGCTTTGTATTCCACCGGCCGGTTCACTTCCTGGTCAGTTTGTTTGGCTAAAAGGGGAACATCTCCGTCCAATATGTAGATGGTCTTTCGCGCCAGTGATAATTGATTGGTGAAAAATACCGTCAGGGTCACTGTTATGGACAGGCAGAGAGCAATGGATGCCACCGAAATGGTCGTGGCCAGTTTTATTTTGCTTTCAATATTCTTGATAATTGGCATATAGGTGTTCTTTAGAAGTTAAAAGATTTTTCCTGAGGCCATTTTGATAACCTGGCTTACGGATCTTCGTGATCCGCCAATAATGACAGGAGCAGAACGTCCCATGGTGGATACCGCAGAGCTCACCCCGCTGGTAGAAACGATCCAGGTCGAGATCGATGGAACCGTAAACATGCAAATGGCTGTCATCAGGAAGGTAATGATGACTACGCCAAAAGACAGCAGCCCGTTCATTTTCAGAAAAAGGAGTTTTTCGATCGACACAAGCGTTCCTTCCCGTGTCACGATCTCGGCATAGCGGTCAATCTCGGATTGCATGGCAAATTCCTGGAAGATCCCTCCCACAAACATGATCATCAGGGCAATGGTCGTGTAAAGGTTAACCGAGATGAAACGGGCGATCCAGGTAGAAAAGCTGTCCCGGAACATGGGCAGGATACTCAAAGCCACCGAAATCGGACCTAACATGATCAGGATACCGGAGTAGATGATCTGAATGGCAAAAATAACATAGACAGCGATCCGCAGGATCATCAGCGCAACTGCTTCAAGTCCCTGGGATATGATCAGTTGAATTCCCACCTGGAGTTTTTCCTTCAGCTCCAGAACAGGAGCCACAACAGTTTGCACCCCTTCCTTAATCGTTCGTCCCATGGACCCCAACGGATCTTCCAAAAAGGATTTGGATTGCTCGGCGGCCGCTTCTGTTTGAGCTGCGTAGTTATAAAGCTGTTCGACCATTTGGTATTGGTAATCCTTCCTGATATACCGAAGGTTATTCACAGCGACCTGTTGTGTCTCTTGCTTGTTCCACATCGCATTAGCCATGAAATCGGTGGGAAAGGAAACCAGCTGCACAAAGGGCCCCCAGTAAAGGATGATCATCAAAAGGCCAAATGGGCGAAGCAGCGGAAGGATGTCCCATTTCTCCTCTCCGGCCATCATCCGGTATGATTTTCCGGCGAACGCCAACAAGGTCATCAAACCCGCCAATACTCTGGCCAGATCAATAAAAGTGTCAAATTCTCCCCAGATGACTTCTTTCCAGCCTGAAAGGAAAGATTCCATAAACCAGTCATCGAAAAGCGGGCCTCCTTCTGCCCAGTCAATGGCCTTTTGCATGTTCTCCGATACCGGCTTCTCGTTACTGGTTTGCGCCGGCAAAAGAATCGGTAGGGAAAGGGCTGTGAGCAGCAACCCGATCCGGATAAAATAAAGTAGACGCATATTTTTATATTTTGAGATTGCTTAATAAGCGGTTTTTGCTTTGCGTATGATTTCACGCATCAGATCAGCATCATTGGATGAGTTCCAGCTAAATTCGACCTCAGGAGAAGGGATGGGGCCGCTGTCTGCTTCCTTTCGGAAGGCGAGCATCCGGTTTGCCCAGATCAGGTGTTGGTCCCATTTTGACCGGAGCAGCCGGTATTCCAGCATAATCCGGTGATAGGCTAAAATCCGCGATCCCCTGTCCATGTCGGTATTAAAAGCAACACCAAGCTGCTCCCGAAGAACCGTCATTTGTTCTTCGAACCAATCCAGAATTCCGGTTTGGGTCAGGTAACTTATTTCTTCCCCGCTCAGATCACTTTTAATCCTTCCGATCTCAAAGTTTCGGACCCCTTTTAATTCAGATTTATAATACAGTTGCCAGAGAGGATCCGCTCCGGATAATAATCCGGAATAGTAACTCATCTCCCTGACTGCGGTCTGCCTTACGGAATCGGTATATTGCCGGTAGGCATTGCTGGTTTCCACCAGGGCGGAGTTTAGGAACATCCGTTGGGTTTGTTCTCCTGTTGGGCCAAGAGGGCGAATGTCTCTCCCTTTCCGGTAGTCCCCGTTCTGGGATGGAGCGAGCCAACCCCAGGTGCGCATGAAATGGACACTGGTCTGAACACCCAGAAAGTATTTAGGTTTGGGAAGAAAATTTCCCCAGTCGGTAATCACCATCCGGTCTTGTTGCGCCTTGATATGGGGATCGTCAATAACCATAAAGCCCTGCGCAAAAGCACCGGGACCCGACACCGCCGGAAAGAATAAGACCAGCAGCAGTCTAAAGATGTTACGTTTCATTTTTTTGATTGATGAGATTAAAAGAAACTAAAGAGGGCTGAACGAAAGCGTACAACCGATAAACCGGTATATCCGGGAATTCTTATAGCGGCAAGGCCTTTGCTTCTCGGATGATCTGGTCAATGATTCTTCTGTCCTGATTGACCCAGGAAGAAAATGGGTTCAACGAATTCCACAGACCATACATGCGCTTCCAGTAAAGGTTATTGCGCAGTGCAAAAAGAGAACCCCGCAGGAGTTGCAGACGCTGGGTTACTTTCCGAAGCAGTTCGTCTCTTGTGCCATTATTCATCATGGCTTGAGTACCACCTGCATTGATAAAGGTGGATATTTCCTCATACAGTTCCAGCGCCTGTATCTTAATGCTGTTAACCGATTCCGAAGCAAAAATGACAATCTCCGGATCTTCTGCGGCCATTTTGGAGATTTGCGAAGCTTCCGAGAGAATATCGGAGACGAGCCCTGTCATGTAGCTCATCATCCGGCCATCTTTAAACAGCTCGTTGACCTCAGCGAGGGAATTGTGGATGACCGACCTGGCTGTTACCAGTTGTAAAAGGTTGGTATTAATCTGATTGATATTGCCTTTAATGGAATTGGTCTGTCTGATCAGTATCCCTTCAGCCGCCATTCTGGCATTCTGGTTGATGATGAAAGAGGTAAAATGGTTATAGTCCACATAACTGGTTATCTGGGCATCCACGATATCATAAAAGAAAAAGCAGACGATGAGAAATAGAAAATTCCGTTTCATAATCCTGTCGTTTTTGCTTTTGCGACAATATCCTGTATGATTTTTTGATCCTGATTGATCCAGGAAGCAAAATGGTTGTCTGTCAGACCTCGCTGCTGTTTTGCACGTCGAAGGGTAAGCAGTAAAAGATAAGATTTACGGTTAACGGTCCGAAGTTCGTTCATGGCATGATCCAGGAGCATCTTTCGGTCCGAAGGCTTCATCTGGTTGATATCGCCATATGAGATCACGATTCCTGTGATAAACCGGACAATCGACAAGGCCTTGTCGGTTATCTCCGTTTCGCTTTCAAAAGCAATAAATGTAAGTCCGGGAGCGTCCGAAACCACATCAAAGATATCCCGTTGGGTTTCGAGGATTTGCTGCAATACCGGATAAGCCTCCAGCGAGACAAAACCCGCTTCGATCAATAATCCCACGCTGTTCAGGCGCGACCGTATCTTTTCGTACTTCTCCCGGAAAAACCCCATCTTTTCTTTGTTGATTTCTTCCTGGGTTCCAACCAACCCTTGGCTAGTCCTGATCTTTGTCTGCCTTTTGTGTTCTTTAAGGGTGTTATCTACTTCTGTGTGGATGAGTTGATAACAGATCCAGCTTTTGGCGTTGCCGTCCTTCAGCCAGAGCGTAAACACAAACCCCGTTATCAGAAGGACTTTTACAATAATTCTTTTCATAGCGTCTTTGCATTGGAAATGATTTCGTTCATGATCCTGACATCCTGATTCACCCATCCGGAGAAGGGGAAAAGGCTATTCCAGAAACCACGCCGCACTGCCCATTTAATGGAATGTTTCATACCAAAGGCAGCGCCATAGATCAGCCTGATTTCGTCATAGATGTGGTTCAGCAGTTTCTGCCGTTCGCCGGCATCCATCATATTCGTTTCCCCGCCTTCCAAAACATGGGTGATCTCGGAGGCAAGGCCCAGGGCCCGTGTTTTGAAAACAGAAGCGCTTTCGTGTGCGAAAATGACGTATTGCGGATTTTCTGCGGCTAACCGGGTTGTCTCGGCAACCTCCAGGATAATATCCTGGGAAGTTTCATAGATCCTTTTGATTGTAACCGCATTTCTCACCGTCTTTGAAACTTCTGTCAGCCCCTTTACAACCTTTTGCTGCAGATTATTCGCCACCTCCAGCTGTGAATTGATCAATACCTGTCCCTTGTGTATCGCGCTCAGGTTTTCATTGGTCTTTTCCTGTTGCCTTTTAATTGTGTTGGCATAGGTCCGCATAGCCGGGGCAGTCAGGACATCGACATAAACGATTTGGGCATGCAGTTCAGCCATGCTAAAAAAAGCTAAACTTGTAACAACCAGCATTAAAGTCATTGCTTTCATGTGTTTAATGTTTAAGGATTACGGGTTAATAAATATGCTGATACTAAGCGGAGACGTTTTCGCTCTGGTAATCGAGCCACTGGGAAAACTCCATGCCGCTTTCCTGAAAATCCTTTTGCAGGCGGATTACCGCATTGTTCCCATATTGTTCTTTGTAAGTGGAAAGCACGTCAAACAGCCGATCTGTCAAAACCTGTCCGGTAATATTGACCAGCTGGACAAATTTCGAAACAGGCAATCCGCATTTTTTCATGTGGCTTACGAAATTTTCCAAGCCATCGGGATAGTTGCCAAAGGAGCTGGTGTAAGTTTCCACTGCCAGCTTCTCCGGTTTTTCCGTCGTATAGGTCAGGTACTGATGAAGGGAAACCTCCACTCCGTAAACTTCTCCTGTAGATCTTCTGCGGATGTAAACTTCTTTAAAGGGACCCCGGTTTGCCCTGTTGTCCAGATTATTCACAGTGAAGATTTTTCTTTTTTCAACCTCGCTGATCGAAAGCAGTTTCTCAACAGACTGATAATTATCCCTGAACTTGGTTTGGTCCAGCAGGCATACCGTATCGGAATTGGCAATAATGCTGTCCTTAACCACCGCATTCCCGATAATATCATCCAGTTCCTGGGTCACCACAATCGCTTCGCCGTTAAACTTGCGGACTGTTTTATACAGGTAAAGAATGTATCCCGCCATCATGGGCGAGGCAATCGCTTTCCAGGCTTCCTCGATTATCAGGGCTTTTCGCTGCCCCTGCCGAAAACGCATTTTTTGCAGAAAAATGTCCATGATGATCAGGGTCACAATCGGGAACAAGATCTTATTCTCCTTGATATTGTCGATCTCAAAAACAATTAACCGTTCGCTAAACAGGCTGCGGTCTGCTTCTTCATTCAGGATGCTTTCAAACTCCCCGCCTTTGCAGAATTTCTTAAGTACATAGCGAAACGAAGGGAAGTCAAATTCGATTTCATCCTTCTTACGAATCAGGGGAACCAGACAAGTGGCAAATTCATAAAAAGTATTGAAACTGAGCGATTCCACTTTAAAGAGACTTTCAAATTCTATCGCCTTTCGTTTCAAAAGATTGGTGTATACCTCCGACAATGACTGCATGCTGCCGGACTTCCAATCAATTGGCTGCTCCGACCAGCTAAGTGTTGCAAGCAGGCGGGTCGTATCATAGTTTTCCCGCGACTGGCGGTCTGAAAGTACGTCATAAGCCTCGGTGATCTCAATGAAGATATCTGAGCCGGGTTCTTCTACCTCCTGCCCAGTTTGCTTATCCGGATGGTAGGTCATCGCAAGGTGCCTGTATGCTGTTTTAATTTCCTCATCGGTGGCGTTTTGAGACAATCCCAGAAGCTGGTAATAATCTTTCTCTGCCTTTCCTAAGTTCTCAGCCAGGCTTTCTTTTGCCGCTTCGAATACAGAACCGGGGTTTACGCCGTAACCTTTCAGGTGATCCTCCAGGTCCCGGATAGGAGCGTTTTCAATCCAGCCGGCTTCCCTGTTACGGAAATAATTTTTGTAATAGGCAATGACGACATCGCTTATCACATCAGCCTCCACCTGGGTAAGTTTGCCGTCGGAGCCTTTCCAGAGCAGTCCGATCAGGGTGGTCAGAAAATCTTTTTTCCCCAGGTTGTATTCATCCCGGGTAATTGCGAACGGATTCATGGTGATCGGTTTCTCCGGCTTATAAGTAATGTACTTACCATCCAGGTATGCTGAAATT
Organism: uncultured Prolixibacteraceae bacterium; assembly: GCA_964584045.1. GTDB lineage: Bacteria > Bacteroidota > Bacteroidia > Bacteroidales > Prolixibacteraceae > JBCFBK01. The sequence goes on from CAZOYZ010000003.1 coordinate 12,681, forward strand.
CCGGCGTAGCTGTCGCCGGTGTCGACAATCACGACATCCATATTATAAAGCAGGTACTGCTCGATAAGCGCATTCATGAAAAAACTCTTTCCTGATCCGGAAGGGCCCAGAACAAATTTATTCCTGTTGCCAATCCGGCCAATGTCCCAGGAATAGTCTGCCGGGTCTATCCGGATGGGGATGCCCTGCCGGTCTGTAAAACAAATCGAAAATCCTTTTGGTGCCGGTTCTGAAACAGGCAGGGCTTCTTTAAAAAAAAAGCTGAGAGCGGCATCGGAGGTGGTCAGATACAGGTCGTAGTTTTTCAGTTCCACCCCGTTACCAGGTAACGCCGCCCGGAATAATTCCAGCTGATTATAACTGTTCCGGGAGGGGATGATTCCCTGGAGGAAGAGTGCGTTCTCAATGTAATTAATTGTTTTGGGCAGTTCCTTTTCTCCGGCACAGATCAGCAGTGAAAAATGAGCGTTAACCAAGAGCTGGTTTTCACGGGCCACATCCTCCAGCAGTTTTTCGATGTCGGCCACACAGATATCGTTTTCCGGGTCCGGGATCCCTGAATGCCTCCTTTGTTTAAGCTGAAGCTTCTGGATCGTATGCACCTGCTGGGGTATCTCGATTACCTGGTTGTAAATAATCGTGTCGTATCCCGGTACCTGATGAAGAAAGGCCATCGTGTCGACCGGAAAGCCTTTCATGGCTTCATTGTCGCTTCTCAGGATGTAAGGAGAAACCTTCTCCGGAAGGTCGATCCGGTCAATGTCGATCAGCGACAGGCACCTGGTTTGCTTTTCACCGAGTCGAATACCGGTATCGGAAGGGACCATGTTGTCCATGACAATATTCTTTGACATGAAATCCATGGTCAGGATCCTTAGTACCAGCAGATCAATTTCCCGTTGACGGAGTACTTGAGGCTTAAATCCGTTGGTATCCAGGGCCTGGGTTACTTTAAAAATCAATCCTTTAAAGTCATCGGTGCTTTTTTTTGAAGAAGCGGCTTTTTTGCCCTGGGGTTTGGTGATAATCAGATAGGTGAAGATTACTGCATGAACCCGGCCTTTAAAATGCTCCACATACTTCTGCTGAAGGTATTCCTTCGGAAGAGAGGCATCCCAGGTGTCTTTTGAAAACACGTCCAGCTTTTGCAAAAGATAACCTTCTCCGAGAATTTTAATCACATTCAAGAGGTTTTGATGAAACCTGATGTATTCATTCGGGTCAGCACAATATTGCAAAACCGGGTTGGCGATCTTTATGACAGCGCTCGGTTCCCCTTTCGTTCCTAAAAGCAGGTGCAACTGATCATCTTCAGTTTCAACGCCGATATAAGGCAGCTTAAATACTCTCTTTTTTGACATTTCTGGTTCCTCTCAGGTTAACGTGAAATACATAAATGCCCTTATCCAGCTTCTTATCATGCAGTCCCTTCTTTTGTTTTTGGGAGGTGTAATAGACTCCGCCCCCGGTAACGATTGTCATGACAATGATGCCGGCAAGCAGGTTAAATACCGCTCCAATCAAACCGGCCAGGACAAGGCCAAGAACTATAAAGCCGATGGTCCAATACATGTATCGGCCCTTGAATCCTTTATAAACAAGGGGCTTTTGCAGCCCCTTGTAAATGGAATACTCGTGCATAATCAGCATGGTTTATAAGCCAAACATTCCCTTGACAAGCAGGGGTACAAGGAGCAGGAACAAGGCTGATCCTCCCCATCCAAGGAGCTCTTTGTTGATGTCATGATCTCCGTTGTTCCATTTGTTGAAGATCCGGATCCCTCCGACAATTCCAACGATACCACCGATGGCCATGACCAGGGTGGTAATCGGATCAATGTAACTTGCCAGTTCCGAGGTACCGGCAGCCAGCGCTGATCCGACATCGCCTTGGGCGTAAGAAGTCATGGTTGCCAACATGGAACCAGTTAGGACATAAACGCCCTTCTTTACTTTTCTGACTTTCAAGATTAACTTTTTCATTTCTAATAATTTAATAGATAAATAATAAAATAGAATAAGGAATTGCATAAAAAAAGCAACCGGTCAGGTTGCTTGAGTAGTAGAGCTTTTGTTTTCTCAAAAACTATGTCTTTCGAAATCATGTCTGGTAGTCATCACAATCGCCTTTTGGCGAATCGCCGGCAAAAGCTGACTGATAGACAGACCGCCGGACAATAGATCGGGGACAATTCCGCTTTGTGGGGACGCTTCCCTCTGCCCGGCAACAACTTTCGGCTTGCCGGTTTTCTTTTCAGACCGTTGCGGCGTAAAAGGTTCTTCATCGTCATCCGACTCAGTGACGATTACCGGCCTTGTTTCTTCGGTAAAGTGCAATACTTCTGTCTGGACCCCGCTTTTTCCAATTGAAGCAGGCCGGATCAGATCGAAGAGGATATTCCCTCCGTAGTATAGCGCGTAACATACCATTACCGCTATTGTAAAACTAGTCCATGTCATTGATCACGTCTTTTAATTTCTGCTTAATGTCAGGATGTTCAAGTAACTTGTTAATGGCAAATACTGCGAATTTCTGCATGGTTATTTTGGCGGCATTCAGTGCGATCAGCTTCCGGTAGGTTTTCGTCGGCAGCCTGATGTGGATCATACCAGCCAGCTCGTCTCCCTTTCCGGCATTCAAAATGAGTTCAATGATGTTTCCATCTGGCTGCGGATCCTGCTCTTTCCGGATTTGATTCCCCTCCTTTCTTTTTTGAGATTTATTACCCTGGTTAGTATTTCCTTTAGGAGGCTTTATGCTTTGCTGTTGCTGCCTTTCCCTGATTTCATCGGCAAGTGATTTGATACTGGTCATAGCTGCAGCATTTCAAATACAGGTTCAATGATCGGCAGCAGTTCGGGCGGAATGTCTTTGGTTGTTAGCCGTTGAAACGCCACCCGGTCGGTCAACGGTGGAGTTACGCTGCCATACTGGCTAAAGTCCTGGTTTATGTCTTTCATCAGGGAGTAATTCACCGACGGTTTTAGCCGGTTAGGAATAAAAAACTTTTTCGCAGCTGGGTTCAGTTGTACCGCAATAAGCGTAAAGATGACGGTCGACTGGTAGGTGAATTTGTCGTATGCAAAAGGTATGGCGAACAAATCCGCCGCCTGGATAACCGGTACCAGCGCATCATCATCAATTTTTCCAGGCAGGTCAACAATGACTGCCTGATCCTCGTGTTCTTTTAGCAAATCCAGTATTGACGGGAACTGGTCCAGTTCAACATCAATGACTTCGTAAGGCTCCGGGTTTTGCAAACTCCTGGATTCTTCATACCTGGACAAGATGGAGCGCTGATAGTCCATGTCCAGAATGATTGCTTTTTGCTTTTTTACCAAGGTAAGATAGTTGGCAAAAAGCATGGCCAGGGTACTTTTCCCGGCCCCTCCTTTTTGATTTCCAAATACTATGACCATATGATTGGGTTTAAGATTTTCAGGGAAAGAATTGGATGTTTCATGCTGCGCAAATTACCTGCATCCGGCTTTGTTTGTCTCGCTGTGAGCGTTCAGGTTCCGGAGACGATTGCTTTAAAGGCCGACGGGTTGATTCGAAGGCAACCGGCTGTTAGCGCCAAGTTTTGAAGTTCCGTACCAGGTCATTGGATAACTGGTTTTCAAAAGAACGATACTTTTCCCGGAAGGATTTATTGAACTCCAGCAGTTCTTCCGCTGCCTTGATTGCGTGAATAACGGTTGTCCTGTCAAACGGAACTGTTTTGGCAATATCAGGTTCCTGTTCGTTCATTTTCGTTTTACGGTAATGAAAGACGCTGTAACGCGCCTCGACTACCTCCCTTTGCCTTGTTTTTTGATAAAGGCTTTCAACAGGGACATTCCATACGGAGGCAGCAACATTTTCAATCTCCCGGGGAAGGAGCAGAAATCCCGGGAAAGCGTAGGGGTTCATGGCTTTCATCTATACTCGATTTAATTGTTCAGATTTTTACATGAAATAGAAAAGGCCACATATGCTGCAGCCTTTGGTTAGAGATGGATCCTTATCATTTCTGGATTTGTTCAGAATATAACAATATAACATGCTATCATTAGAACAGTATGACATGTTAGCTTTTAATCTTGATTACATTGGATCAATATAACAATTCATCATGCTATCGTTGTGACAAGATATCACTTTGACGAGCAACAACTTGGACGGCCCGTTACTCTAAAAGGAGTCCAGTTGATTTACCAGCTTTTTGTAGTACGACCAGGCCTTGCCTGTTTTATCTTTTTCGGTCATGACAAGGGTTGTATCGAGTTCACTGGGGTTTTCTCCGGGCAGATAAGTGAAGTTCCAGGAAGCAAAATAGTTCTCACTGGCAACAGTGACCAGCCATGAGCTATCTCCTGGCTGCTTTAAACGGACCTCCAAAGTCTTTTCCTGGACCAGTTTGCTTTCGAGGGCTTTATCCGTTTTATAATGAATAATCTTTTCCGGACAGGATATCTTGACCGTTGCCCCATCGGTTATATACACGACTGGGAAAGTTTCTATTCCTTTTGAGGGGAAAATCAAGAGATATGCAACCTCTACAATTCCAAAGCCAAGCAGGAATATAATCAGCCATTTCAAAAATCGTTTCATAATTGTTCCATTTTAAGGGTTGTCTCTTTTCTTCTTTCGTCGCTTCCTCCCATGGATTCTTTCGTCATCTTCATCATTGGTAAAAACATTCAGATTGAGCCCGTTATTGTGTTCAAATCTGTCAAATTCACGCACTGGCATTCTACCCTCGTCCAGTTCGCTGACGTATTTCTCCGGGATGATCTCATCTGCACTCAGTATATGCAGCGAACCAGTGTCAAGCAGGTACCACTTTCCGGATTCTTTTAGCGGCACAATATTTAGCTGAGCGACATCAGACAACGGGCGATGTTTTAAATAGTAATCCAGCATCTTTTTGTAGTGGTTCTTGATGTCCATGTTCAGGTCCCTGGTATCATTCGGTATCTTATAGGCTGGAATTCTATAAAACCGTGAAAGGAGCCGGATATGCTCTGGGATTTCAATATTGTAATGCCGGAGCAACTTCACCATTTCATCCTTTTTAGATGATTTGACAGGTTTTACATTCTGATTGATCAGTTGATTTAGTTTCATCAGTTCACTTCCTTTAAACACCGACTTCATTTTATGATCGATAACTGTATAACCATAAGGAGTGTTTTTCCCTTTGAAATGAAATATGAATTCAAGACCAAATTTCTCGTGTAACAGGTTGGTTAAATCAGACTGATAACCCGTCAGTTTACCATCGCGGTTTCCCGGCAACTTTTGATAGATGCAAACCAATGAGCTATCGGTTTTAGCTTTGTATTTGGCGATGATCTGCCTCAACTGCACCAATCGTTTAGCATCCTTTGTATACGACGCCATTATTTTACCGAGCTCATCCGGAGAATAGGTTTTGATCTGTTCTCCGGATTTATAGACGTTCAGGACTCCATCTTTCTCCTTAATCGAGAAATTTGCCTTTTCAAACAGCATCTTAAACTGCGCCAGAGTCGAAAAGGAATAGGATTCGATATTTTTGATCGCCGTGTCCTGTTTCAGATGAATATCCTGTTTTAGAATGTCATCCAGGTGCCGGATTGCTCTCGGATGGTCAAACCGATCGTCAATTTTTCTGCCATCTTTTCCAACCCGGGTCGAGACGATATGAACATGGTTATTGTCCGTATCCGAATGGAAGACTACGATATAGGGATTTTCTCCGTAACCCATTTTGGCGAGCCACTTCTCTGCGATATGAGACAACTGCTCTTTGTCGTATTCGCGCCCTTTGCAGGAGATAGTAGCATGGAATTGCGGAGACTTTACCCGCTTGTTGGAAGCGGAGAACGCCTTTAGGTAATTTTTCACCTCTTCAGGAGTCAGGTTATACGCACTGCCAAGGATTCCAAAATTTTTAATCCGCATTAACTCTCCTGCATGACGGTCCATCTTATTCGTATTGTACCGGACCGCATTGAATGTGGCTGTTTTGGATAATATTTTTACGATCATCGTTCAGGGTTTACTCATTTCACGGATCAACTTCCGAAATGCACTGCGCACTTCATCCTGTTTTTGTAAGTATGTAGAGAGGGACGTGTGCAACTTGTCTGCTATTTCGGGCTTCAATTTACCCACCTTGTTCATCGTATTGGCGTATTTTGCCAGCTGATTGATGTTGTTGCCTGTCCGGGCCAGTTCGAGGTTCATTTGGTGTAGTTCCTTTAATAGTTCAACATGATTAAACGTTAGTTTTTGCCCAAGACTTCTTTTTAATACATAACTGGATATATTTAATCCATATGTTTTGGATAGCCGGACAATCTCTTCTTTATCCCGTGTCAGACATCTTACTTTTATTTCGGCTGCTTTGTTTTCCTCTGGTTTGTTTCTGGGCCTTCCTGAGATTCTTGCCATAGGTCGATGTAGTTAAATGATTGAGTCGCGAAATCATTGATCCCCCATTCGTTTGGGGGCAAGAGGTTTTTGTGGGAACAAAAACATATCTTGCATTAGAAAAAACGGGCCTCCGTTTTTTCTAATCAGCTAACGCCTGAGCGGCTAAAGAAAAAATAGAGTAACGATTATTTGCAGGTAAGGTATAGGAGAAGGGTAGGCTTTCATTTGTCGTCATAATGTCCGAGGGCGGATACGAGCAAGACGGTGATCTTTTGCTCTTCAATCATATAAATGAGCCTGTGCTTGTGTGTTATTCTTCTCGACCAATGCCCCTTCATATTGTATTTCAGAGGTTCAGGATTGCCCGTTCCGGTAAATGGATGTTCTCTCAGCTCGGCAATTAGCTGGTTAATCTTTTCCAGCACTGACTTTTGCCCTGCCTTTTTATGTGCTTGTATGTCCTCAAAAAATCTATCGGAATATTCAATATCATAGTTAATGTTCTTTCCTTTCATGGTGTTTAGCATCATTCAAGACCCAAAAATTTCGTTTGTTCTTCTTTTGATAAACGGGTTCTTTTACCAGCTTTAGCTTCTTTAACGGCTCGGTTCAATTGTTCAACATTTCTTTTATCTGCGAAGAAAATATCCCCGGATGGCGATATTTCAAAAGGATTACATTTGTATTCTTCCGGAATATCCAGGAATTGCTTTATCCAGTCTTCGTCAAGAAGGGCTTTGTCCGGAGAGTTTGTAACAACCAAACGAACATATTTCTTTCCTCTCTTCACTGCAACCTTCTCTTTTTCGGCCAGTTCAAAATAAGTTTTTGCCTCATTTCTGAACTCTCTCGTTGTTATTATTTTCATTCTTTAAAATATTTATGTGTACACATTTGTATTCTTATTTGTGTACAAATTTAGTTATTTTTTTGAATAAGAGAAGGTCTCGGCCTCAGATAACTAAAAGCTTGCAAATAATCCGATCTATCTGTTAGGACCAATATCTCTTTTGTCAGAGGCTTCAGCCATCAGTCTTTCGTTGTAATCATTGTAATCTGAATAAAGATACCGTTTGTCTTTTGCATCCGGAATAGCGTCCTGAAATAGCACAGTGAATTTATCTCCGCCTTTGCCATTATCCAGGAAAAGATTAACTTCTTCCTGCGGATTGTTCCTCGCATAAGCAATCGCCTTTTGATAAAGAGAAAGTGTATTCAGCACAATGTTCGTGTCTTTCAGTGAAACCTGGTCTTCTTTTAGAGCTGTCAGGAAATTCATCATTCCTTCAAAAATATTAAGCTTTCTGGAGCCACCATGGTTCATGATCAGGATATCCTTTTTCGCAATGCAGATCTTTGCGTATCTTGATCGGATATCGTAGCCGCCTGAGTCATTTTGCCATCCGGCACCGAAATAACGTTTCCGCTGGCCATCTTCTCCGATGAAATCGTAATATACTTCCTTAACTTTGTCGCTATCGATTGCTTCATCATATACGCCCCGTTCCTGGAGATATGAGGTTATTGCCCAGTTGCTGCCTAACGGTTTAATCAGAGCGATTTCATGCTTTTTACGAATGCCGCCAATGTTTCTTTGGATTGTATCCGGGATAAGATTTTGGCCTAAAAGATCAATTAAACGATTTAACGCCTCTTTCACGTTCTTCGTCTTATAAAGGATCATGGCCAGATCAACAATACTGCCACCACGACCATCACCATGATCATACCATAAGCCTTTTGTGTCGTTAACGGTAAAGGACGGATTTTGATCATTTCGGTAGGGAGACCGGTAAATAAGTTCATTTCCAGACTTCCTGACAGGAGAATAACCCTCCTTCCGAAGAAAATCCGACAGTTGGATCTTCTCTTTGATTTCAGAAATGTTCATGTTATTTTATTTTTAGTCGTTAATGAATCTAAATGGAATTCTATTCCTTTTCGAAATGCGGATTCATCTGATATTTGAATATCACTATATAATACTTCATCGAAATACCGGACAGTATTGAAATATAATTATCAGATAATCAGCCAAATTCCGAGGCGAGATTTATCGAAATACCAGACAGCGGATCATATTTTATCGAAATACAGGACAGTACCATCGAAATACCGGACAGTAAGCTCTATTATTATCGAAATATCAGACAGCAATATCGGAGTACCGGACAGAATAAAACAGTTTTATCGAAATATCGGACAGCTAAATCCGGATACCGGACAACATTATCGGTATTCCGGACATCAAACTATCTTTCTGCCAAAACCATTTTTATAAATATCATATGCTTCTGCATCGGTTAGTTCAACATGAAAGATTCGATTATATGTCCTTTTGAGAATGCCGATTTTCTCATTAATGTCGGCAGGAGCAATCAACCATGTTTGGAAAGGCTCCTGTCGTACTTTATTACTGTCATTATTAGGAGTTTGTCCATATCTATAACCAAAGTGTTCTTTTAAGTCATAAAGCAACGAATAGTAAAAATTATGCTCCCGTATCAGCATATTCTTTGGATAGGCCTCGATAAAGGTTAATTCTACGTAAAACCTATGCTCTGATACCTTTCTGACATAACGAAATTCAAAAGGAAACCCGGCCTTACTTTTCAGGTAACGCAAAATATTGGTTATTGACTCTTTGCGATGAAAAGTTTCCTTACCTGGATTTATCCCTGCTTGATTAGCCAGGACATCAAGAGGAACGGTTGTGCTGTTAAGCCCTTGGGATAAAAGCATATGTCGCAGTACAGAAAGATAGATAACCAATGACTGCCGACTTTCTCTGCCTTTTCCTTTCCCTGCAAGTTTATAGGCATTGGTATCAATCGTATAGTAGCGTCGGATAAAGCCATCCACAATTTCAGGGCTGAGCCGAATGTCATAAATCTTGACTTCATTACTCTTCCGTTGAAAGTTCAGCCTTACGTCACTTAAAACACGAATGGATTCCATTCGGATCACCCGCGCCTGATCCTTGTCTTCATATACATTTCTGAAGATCAGGTTCCGTTGCATCATCACAATCAGCGTATAGTCAAAGACAGTCTCAAACTTGAAGCCGTCGATTTCAGGAGGTTTCTTTTTTCCATCTATAAAAAGGGGGTGTTTAATTGCCAGTTCCTGTCGCCTTCTCCCTGTCGCCTTGCAGAATTCGTTAATAGTAAACCTGGTATATCCAAAAAGATCTGATTTCATGCGTTGTGATATAAAAACAATGAAATCAAGCACAAGCCCGGCATTATCGTCAAAACTGCTCCGGATATCAGACAAGTTCTCCGCGATAGCCCGATCAAGTCGGCCAAGTTGTGTGAAAACCATAATAAGTATTTTTCATTTTTCCAGAATTATTGATGTTGATGTCGTCCTGGCAGGATAGAACCTAACGAGCTCTTCTTCCAGTTTCTTCAACAAAAGTTCAATGGAATAGGCAGGATCATGCGACCATACGGTGGCAGAGAAATTAGACTTATGCCCCGTCGAATTATCGGAATAGAAAATGGTTAAATCCATTGACTCATTATTGGTTTCGAAATCGAAGTAAGTCTCAAAAGAGATCTTTCTGACAGTCAGATACTCCGAACAAACCTGATTTGCTATTTGAATGAGTTTCTTTATATCCATGACAATAAATTTTTGCGTTAATGATTCAAATTGTACTGGTAGCCGGTTTCGAACCTAACCACATATTTTGGTGCTACCAGGTAATCGGATAAATATCATGCAGGGCTACAAACGTCTGTCCCTACGGACAGGACCTTCATCCTGGTTACCCGAACCAGGCAAGATCTTCCGGCGTTTCAGCCACTCCCGGAGTGGTTCCCTCTCAACAGAGAGCTCCGGGCAGCGTTTCACCCCAAAATGTCAAAGAGCCTTTTTAGCAGACGAATAAGTTTTCATCTCAATATTTTACAATAGCCATGCTTTTTCTGGTCCTTAATTGATGGAAGTCAATATCTAGAACCTGAGCCAGACTGAACTTATAGAGTTTACCTTGTTTTTCTGAAGGAATCAGATTTGCCTTTGCATAGCGAATAACTGTGTCACGGTGGATACCATGTATCTCCGCCACGGCGTCAACCGAAATCAGTCGGTCACGATAGCGTTCCAAAACGGTCGTTTTTAGAAGAACAGTCAGTTTTCGCTCCAGCACTTGCTCCAGGTCTTTTTCACTCAACTTATAGGTGATTTCACTTTCCATTCTTTTTCAAGATTTAGTGTTTATTTCTTTCTTCTTCGTAACTTAGCCCGGTAATAGCGAAAAGGATCTCCCGGGCCGCTTGGATAATGCCTGGTTTCTGTTTTCTCGGGTTTCGTTGTAACTGATAGAGTACCTCCGATCTCGTGGCGTTGGTACGCGCCTGGATCATGGAAACCATGCCCCGAGGCATGTTGTGATTGATGAATATCAATTCATCTTGTGATGCTTCCCGGAAGATATTTTCACTATCATTATTCATAATTGATGAATCAATTTTACACAATACAAATATATACTCATTTTGAGTATAAAACAAATTAATATTCTCATTTTGCGTATGTTTTTAGACAAAAAACTAATATTTAGCCGATTAAAATCTGCATATTGCCTCAAATCTGATGCAACGTTATCCCGATTTTTGGGCATTGCTCCGACTACATTGGCCTCCTGGAAGAAAAGGAACACGTTTGATTTTGATATTATATACTCAAAATGCGAAGAGATCAGCTGGAATTATCTTATACAAGGATTAGGGGAGCCTTTTCTGAAAAATGAATCTCCTCAAAACAATACCAACAAAACAAAAGATTCAGAAAATCAACTACTTAACAGGCTATCCCTGGTAAATAAACAAATACTCACCTTAGCGGAAGAGGTTGAGCGTATCAAAAATCAATTAGACCATAAGGAATCCAAATAACTCCATTAGCTTCTACATGTCCAGAAATTTCTATCGGATCATTTCCTTCCAGGATTTAGTTATTTCCATTGGACCGTTCTAAACAGGTCGTGTGGAACTTTGTATTTTGCATGTCAAAGAACTTTCTGCCCGGTATCCAAATCAGGTACCTCTTTCCAGAGAATGCCAGAATCCGCTCCCATAAATACCCCCTTGTAATTAAAGCGAGTGAGAGCTTCTTTCCTATCTTTAGCAGCAAAATAAAAGCGTGAGAAAGTGGCCTACAAGTCCAACTTTTTCTGTACCCTTCTTGTACCTCTTGAACTTCCAGTGTATGGTGGGATTTTCGCAAGAACGGAAACCAAAATAAAAAGCCTCCCGGATTCGAAAGGCTTAGTGTTATGGAGAATCAAACTCTTTTATTTACAGTGTACATTACATTATTGTACATTATTCAATTCAGGTCGTAAATAATCCATAGAAAGTGTACACTTTTGAATTAAAATTTACAACTCAGGCGTTATTGATGTGTACGATCTGAATATGAATTGGCTAATATTCTTTGATTTTCTTAATGATTCGTTCGAGAATGCTGATCAGAATGTCTTTATCCCGTTGTTCTGCGACATAAGCTTTGTTTCTTACACCATCATGCGAAAGATTGGATCTGTGCGGTGTAGACAAATGAGGAACGATAATTCTAAAAAGATAGTTTAAAGATTTGGCTGTTAGTATCTCTACTTCAGCCGCAGCTCTAATTAGGAGAGCGAACTGATCGGAAGATAGTGAACACATAACCTTGTGATTATTTTTTTCCGGAAGAGGCCCTTGTTTGGACAATGTTTCAGTGATCTGGACCGATTTCACTGAAAGTCGCATTTTCTTCTCCAGGTAAGAAATCTCATATTTAAACCAGTTATTGACGGTACTCTTCAAATCCGGTAGTTTCGGATTGAAAATCACACCGGGCTTTCTGTGCAATTGTTGAAATGACTTAAGTCGGAACAGAAGCTTTTCCATTCTATCTATCACTCGGTCATACGTATTTATGTCATCTGCCAGCCTGCGGGTAAGATTATTGATATACGCCTGATTATTAAAATTCATATAAATTAGTCGCTCATCGAGCGTTGTAAACACTTCGTTTTCAGATGTTGGCTCTATCCGTTCAATTTCACAGCAGAGATCTCCGATATATGCTATATCCTGAAAGGTAAATGAATGCTTTGCTGCCGGGAGATTAAGGTAGTTTAAAAGAGTGTGGACAAGGATGTCAGAAGCAGGCTGAAATTCCGTATAATTATTCAAATAATCTGAAATCTCTGAAATCCTTTCCGTTAGCTCACTTTTAATCCGACGAAAATAAGTCGCTGGAAGCCTCTCATATGTGCCCAGATAAAATGAAAATCTGTTTTCAATAAACAAAATCAGTTCATCGATACAGGAAATCAGCTCATCAAAAATCTGTTCCAACTCCGGATGTCCGACATAGTGAATCTGATTCTCCATAGCCCGATCCAATAAGTCGATGAGACTTGAATGATAAAGTTTGAGTCCTGATCTGATGTTGTTCTCATTTTGCACGCTAAAAACGAAAAGTTTGATTGTGATCATTATTTTGTTCTTCTCGGTAATGATGTGCCTTTGGATATTTGCAACATCATCTGCTTGGATTAAACCAATATTCGCCTTTCCCGGATTTAATGCAACGGTAATCAAATTGTCCAGCCATTCCAATACGTACCCTTCGTTCATGACGCCCCTCCCTTGATTATGGATTACTGCAATACAAATTTCAGAGCATCTTGTCTTTTATTCTATACTCAAATACCAGTACTTTCGTACGCAATAAGCAGTATAATCATTAACTCAACACCTTGTTGATGAAATTTACTTTATTGGAAACCGCCGCCTTCCCAAAAATATTCTGAATATGCTTGGTGACAGTTTTATCAGATATAAACAAGTCGTTTGCTATTTCTTTAGAAGTTTTCCCTCTGACCAGAAGCCTGGATACCTCGGTTTCTCGCTGCGTCAAGCCGAGCAATCTGCAATTTTCCAGGAACCTTGAGTCAGAGGCCTCCGATGAGATATCAAAACGGATGCTCGTTCGCGCACCCATGTTTAAGACCGAATTAAGAACTGCCGCCTGCTGCTTTGAAATACCGGCAAGTATTGTTTCAATTTTCTGAAATAATTCTTCATACGAGAAGGGTTTTGAAATGAAATCGATCGCTCCGAGTTTTAACCCTTTTAGCCTGTCGGCGGCAGTTGACTTTGCTGTCAGAAAAATAATCGGAATATGATTAAAGCTTGCTTGCTCTGAGATGATTCTGGCGAAGGTGAACCCGTCCATTTTATCCATCATGATGTCAGTAAGGATAAGATCCGGAATAACGGGCATTTCATGAAGCTTCTTCAACGCATCAGCGCCATTTAAGGCGCAAAAAACATTATACGTTGCGGAAAGCTTCTTGAAGAGAAAGCGAAGCATGGATTTGTTATCCTCCACCAGGAGAACAGACCGTTTATCGGGGGAATATATACTATCCTCAATTTTACACTCAGTTAATTGATAATTTGACTTGCTGATTTCATTTGAGCCTTTCTCAGGAGAGTCTCCTTGCATTAATTCATACTTATTCAGAATGATGGTGACTTTAGCCCCAGGCGCATGAACGGGATTACTGTCAACAACAATCTGGCCTTCTAAACTATCTACAACTTTCTTTACAATCGGCAAGCCTAGTCCCATTCCCTGTAGACCGCTTTCCTTGTGTCCAATTTGGTAATAGGGTTCAAATATTTTTCTGTGCAACGAAGGGTGTATCCCTATTCCCGTGTCCTGAACAGAAAATAAAATCCTGTCATCTTCGTGACTAAGAGAAATAATTATTTCGCCTCCAGTGTTGGTGAATTTTATCGCATTTTCGATCAGATTGTTGACAATGCGGTTCACCGAGTTCGGGTCTGCTTTGATAAAAAGGCTTTCCTCGATCATCGAAGTTGATTTGATGTTCCGTTTCATGCAGTATTGCTCAAACAGAGGAAGGCAACTTTTCAAGATTTCGCTGAAGTCAGCAATTTTATTGTGCCTGTAGACATCTATTCCCTTTGAGAAACGTTCAACATCAAACAGATTGATCACATCGGACGTTAATTTATCGACACCCCCTTTAATGATTTCGAGCTCTTCAACCGGGCCGTATTTGTCAACATATTCGTCCAAGTAATTCTTAATTAGGGTAAGTGGGGTCTTCGTCTCGTGTACGAGGTTAATGAAGTTATTAACCCTTATCTGGTTAGCCTCTTCTAATTCCTTTGTGCGCTTTTTAACCTCGTCTTTTAATGATTCATTCAGGAGCATTAGACGGGTTTCCGACTCGATCAGCCTGTCGTGGTCGATCCGCAATTGAACGATATTCCTTCTTACTTGTAATCCGAACAGCAACAGAAAGCCGAGATTGGTAAAGGCAGCTTCAGCAACCTGTCCCATATCGAAATAATCGACCACAGGAAGACATATCCAGGGAGTCAAGCTTAAGAGAAAAACAATCAACTCCTGCTTTGCCTCTCTGCTGTTCAAATCATTTTTGTATTTGTATTGAATTGCCCGATAGACCAGAATAATAATCCAGATCGCGTAAAGAACCGGAAGGATCAAAAGGTTTTGTGCTGTTTTTAAATTTTCAGAATGAGCGAAGACAATAACAAATAGAAGGTATGGCAGGACCAGAAACAAGAACACCCCCTTGTATGCATGAAATTTTAACTTTCTCAGGCCAAATGCTTTATACGCATAATAGGGGAAATAACAGGGTGTAATAAACCCGGTTGCATAAGCAGCGCTCACTTGCAAAAAATATGACCCTGGAAGCTTGGGATCTGGCAAAAGGCCTCCGGTCACATTGTAGATCAGTAGTAAAAAAATCAACGCCAGGTTTAGTAAAGCTGTTTTATCGTCGGGTCTTGCCAATCTGAAAATGATCAGATATAAAAATATAACGACTTCGATGCTCACAAAAATGAATGTGACCATGTGCATTTGCGTGCCGAAGACTAACATCGCGTATCATACTTTTAAATCCCGTTTCAAAAAATACAACCGATAGCTAAGATCCTGCTCACTGTATATCTTAAAGCCGAATTTTTCATACCAAGGGAGGTTTCTAACAGTGGACGTTTCCAGGTAAATAGGCCTTTGATTTTGATTGCTGTGGTCAATAACAGATTGAAGCAACTTACTCCCAATCCCTCTATTCTGGTCGACAAGATTAACGCCAATAAACCACAGGTAAGTCATCAGCTCTTTAGGTTGTATCCGCTTAATCAAGGCTTCCCTGGCGAGAGCTTTTTTTATGTTTTTGGCACCGATACATTGAGCTATTAGCTTCAAGTCCAATAACGCTGACTTAAGGTTGGTTTTCTTTTTGTCGGGATACACGATAAGGGCGCAGGCTTTCTTATCATCTGAAGTGAAAACATCACCGAACAAAGAACAAACATCAAATGAGTAATCCATTAACGTGCGGATTCTTTCTAAACGCTTTTTATCTTGATTTACAATATAGTTTACACTTTGATTGGATTCGAATGATTGGGTCAGAATATCTACCACCAAATCCTTTTCCTCTAAACTAGCCCGTCTCATAATACAGATTCTGGAATGAGTAAAAATTCACATTTGAGTATCACACCATCAAAAATATTGATGTAAAAGGCGCCAAACCCATTTCTAACTATATAACAAACTATAATCCTATTAAAAAATTGCATTGAGCTTGGCAAAAGTTACCTTTCTTTACTTGGATCATCCTCGCGATAGTTTAACTCCGTAATCTGTCTGCTGTTGATGACTAACTGAATCGAGCTTTCATTCCCCCGGAGAAAAGAGACTTACTATTGCATTTTATTTACAGATTAAGTTTTTTCTGGCGGGGTTTTAAAACTTCTCTGGAATAAAAGGCAAATAGTTGAAAGCTAAGTCACAGAGATTGAGATTCTAGCTCCAACTCGGGTTGAAAAAGTTGGAAATTTAGCATCGAAAGAATATAGCATAAATTCATAGAAAGCCTTAATTTTGAAAGTTAAAATCATCAGCTATGCCTCTAAAGGAAACCATTGAACTAACCTTCAGGACTTGCCGTTGCAGGCTGCACAATATTGCAAAGATTTTGGATCAACCCGAGCATATCAGCTTATTGATTGAAAATTGGCGCGAGAAAAAATTAGTCTTTGTCCACCTGCTTCCGACCTGCTGCCCAGTTAAAGAAGCCAACGCACTTCGCGCGCATTTGCAAATTGAACAGCCAAACACATTGAATCAATAATCCAAATGAGATATAATATTTTTTTTTCGTATCAAAGCGACACCAAGGGGGATAAAATTTTTATCCTAAATGCATTAAACGATGCCAAATCAATACTAAGTAAAGAAGGCATTGATATTGACATTGATCACGGTATGAGAAGATGTGCAGGTACGGCAAATCTGTTGGATACGATGCTAGGGAAGGGGAGATCATGTGATATTTTTATAGCCGATTTAACTTATGTTACAAGTTTTTCAAACTATTCGGGGGCAACGAAATATTTACCCAATCCGAATGTAATGTTTGAACTCGGGGCGGCTTGGACCTTCCATAGTAGGAATAAAATTATTTTGGTGCAGAATGAATCTTGCGGTGGTGCAGAAAAATTGCCGGTGGATTTGAGAGGCGAAAGATATCCCATTAGATTTAACTTAACTCTTCATGCTACAAAAGCAGAAAGGAAAAAAATAGGCGAACAGTTGGCTAAAGACTTTTATGATGCCATTTCCAATTCCGTAAAACGGACAGAGGAGAATAACAAGACTGAATATCTACCTTTTGAGAAATATTTCCATTGGAATTCCAATGCGTTAATGAAGTTCAGATTTATTCCAACTCCTTACTTTTCTGAAATCACAGGTAAGATTAAATTACAAATAAATACGGGGGATGTGATTATTTCCGGTAAAGCCGGGAGTGGCAAAAGTAGAATAGTAAAAGAAACATTACCGTTAATTTTTACAGAACAAGAATTAAGTGATATTTATATATGTGATTTATCCTTAACAACCATAGATAGGGCAATCGAAAAATATAGAGAGATAAAACCCAGTTTACGAAGGCCGTCAGTATTTGTCTTTGATAGATGCTCAACAAACGACATTCGGCGTTTATCTGAGATTATATATAGTCGGCCTGACAAACATCTATTTATAACTAATGATATCTCAAATGATTCCATAAAAATTGATAGGGAAAGGTATGTTACAGAAATTATTAATATCCATAAAAATAATACTGAAATAAGAAAAAAATACGGAAGCAATTTGCAAGATATTATTCCCGTATTATTCGGCCCGGAAGATAAATCCTACTATTATAGATATTCTTTAAATGATAAGGAAGAAATTGTCGCCCAATACCTGTCTCTCTTTTCGAAAGTAGGGTATGACGATCAGTTTAAACCCCAGTTTAGACTATTTTGTTCTGCTTTTGGTCTGAATATAAATGATACATTACATATAGTCGACGTACTCCTACAGAAAGAAGTTTTGATACGCAAAGGTGGATTTATCTTTTTTGATGCTGACAAAAAAGCTGAAGAATATGCCAAGGACGCCTGGAGTAAAAATTTCCTTAGGGCATTTGACGTTTGCAAAATTTCTAACTCTGAAACTTTAACGGAATCTTTTTTTAATCGACAGATAGCAATCTGCTCCGATTCCGCAACATGTAAAAGCTTTCTCTTAAATTATATAAAAACAGACCTCCGGAAAACTGAGAATATTGATACGAGGTTGGGTAGCCATGTGCTTTATAAATTGAGTGAGAAATTTCAGGATGAAGTTTTGCAGTCTCTTGAAATAACTTGCAGTAAGAACCCAGCATATGTGTTTAAGGAAACCTCCGGCATTTATTGGCTGCTAGAAAAATCAATACGTGAAGACGAATTCTTTATTAGGGCGACCATGCTCGCGTTAAAGATATCAGTACATAATATTAAAGAGTTCCGACAATTATCAGCAAAATCTTTCAGAATAGAAGGACTGCAAAATTATATTATCCTCATTAATCGCTTATTGAAGCAAGGTGAGCTCAATTCTGCTTTAGATATTTGCGAAAAGATACTTAAGACTATTAATTCAAAAGACATAAATAAAAGAAACGCAGATCATCTAACCGAGATTATTCAAATTCTTTCCGACATAAGGGGAGCTCATCAATACCATGCGGAATCAATTGTTCTTGATAATATCGCAGTCTCTTGTCGAATTGGTATTTCTAAAATAATATTTCGGGCTGTAAAAAATTTAACTTTGCTTGATGACACGAGAAAGATAAAAGCATTAAAAGATGCCAAAGCATATTTGGCTGGAAACGAATACAAGACTCATCGACAATCTATCGATAGGATTATTTCAAAAATATCCCGTGCTAATATTTCTAATCTAGTCTACGAAAAGGTCATCTTGGCTAAAAGTGGTTTGAAAGAGGGACAATCGGAGATAAAAGCCTATATAAAGGTTGTTGCTCATGAGATTGTCTCTGATTATATGGACCCCTTCTTACAAAATTTGAAAGTGCTATTAGAAGGAGGTAGAAAATATGATTCGAATGCAATGTTTTTCGGAATGGCTTTATCCACTGAATACAATAAAACGGATAAGCTCGTTGAACAATGTCTAACCGAATATCGAAATATCCCAGCGGAAGAACAAAGTTATGGATTTATTATTGGCTTGCTTCAAGGCAAAATAAGCAATTCTGATTATACTCAAATTAGAGAATATCGAGATAGACTTCTTTTGGATAACTCTTTGGTATATTGTGGATTATCGATTTCTAATTCTTTACCAACAACAATGCAGGATATTACGAAAATAATGGAAGCTATTGATAAGTTCCATTTGCCATACAAACTTATGGAAGAGATCTATTCGTATGACCTCAGGCAAGAAGAAACATTTGAGGTTGTGCATCAACTTATAAAAAAAAGCCAAGAAGCGACAAGCGCCGGAATTTACTTATTATTCGTTCTTAATCATCGAGAGCAAAAGACCAACTTAACGCAAATATTGACAGAAATATTATCTGCTTATAATTACTGGAATCCGGACGATTATTCTTATGATTCAACATACTCCCGTTTTATTGATCTATTGGAACAGACAATAAAATCTTTCCCAAATGATGATTTTGCTATGAGAATTATTAAATCAATGATTATCAGTTGTGGTGATAGAAACTTCAATGTTAACTATTCACTTCACGATCTCGTTAACCATCTACTGGAGAATTACCAAACAACAGTATTATCGGAAATAGAACCCGTGATATTAAGTAAAAACTTCGATGATTATCCGAGACAAAGGAGTATTGAAGAGATTATGAGTTTCACGAATAACGCTGATATTGAAACATACCTCAAGTGGTGTGACGGACATGATAAAGAAATAGCCGAATTCGTTATTAAAGTAATTCCCCTCATAGCCCCAGATGAGAGTGGAAACCTGAATTGGACCGAAGGGGCTTTACACCTAATGAATAAGTACTCCAAGGATGGCTATCTTCTTAGTAATATATCTACGAGGCTATACAATGGGCTGGTTAGTATTAGCAGGTATACTTTTAATAATAATGTATATTCGCTATTATTTAAACACGAAAATGATACTATACGCTTATGGGCGGTGGAGCAATCTGAACATATGAAGGATGTTATCTATCGGGAACTAAGACGGAATGAAACCTATGAAATTCTTGAGAGATAGTGACAAATTTCCCTGATGTCAATAAGGTTTGCGAAGCAGGTAATTCAGACAACCATTGTATTAAACACTAATGCGAGCACGAATTGAGAATACGAAAAGGCCATCTTTACATGGAGAAAATCAGTAAAACGTTCCCCCAAACGTTCCCCCTAACGACGAAAGCCGCGTCAACCGCGGCTTTCTGTGCCCAGAACAGGACTCGAACCTGCACATCCTTGCGGACGCTAGTCCCTGAAACTAGTGCGTCTACCAATTCCGCCATCTGGGCATTACCTTTTATTTTCAAACTCAAACCATTCTCTGCCGGCGTCCCGGCTTATCTAAACCTGACCTTTCCGGTAAGGCGATGCAAATATAGAAAATTTTTGTACTGAAACCAGCCACGGTGTATTTTTTTCTTGTTACAAAATTAATTTCGGGCTTTTACCGACGGTTCCGGAGCGTTCATCGGAATTATTGGCGATTTCAGACAGATTCTTTGTCACTTTACGGGAAATTCCATCGACAATATTACAAAACCCGATAACCTGAATTTTATGAACTATTCTCTGCGATTTACCCGGATGTGGGACGAGAGCGCCGATTGTTTTCCAGACGGATTGCAAGATGTTGATCCAGGAGAGAAAAGATCAAAGGAAAAGCAATTCGAGCAATTCCGGGAAAATTTAAAAGCTGAACTGGATCAGTCACCAACATTGACCGGTTCACAGGCTGATCACCGCCTGGTTCATCTTTTATCTGACTTTTTCACGAATACGATTGGTTATCCGGATGATTTGACCCG
>CAZOYZ010000003.1:33653-41312 GCA_964584045.1 uncultured Prolixibacteraceae bacterium
CTGTTTCCCAAAAAGAAAAACAGGAATTTTGCGTCCGCTTTGGAAAACGCTTAAAAGGAGAAAATACCGTGATTGGCCATGAACAGGAGCGGAAAATTTTCAGGATGATCGACCTGATCGAAGCTCAGTGGGAGCGTGACCGGTACCCGAAAGTATATGACAGTCTTCTTGCGATCCATCATGCGCAGACCCTGAGCATAAAGTTGATTTCCAAATTAAATCATGTGCGTTTTGATGAGGGTTTTAAGATCTGTATCCAAAAAGGAGGAACATCGGTAGTGGCCGACGGGTACCTGGTCTTTGGAGACCTGACCCCTGAGCAGGAAGAATTTTTTTATTATTACGGGGCGTATCTGCAACTGCTCGATGACCTGCAGGATGTCGGTACCGATCTGTCCGATTCGCTTATGACCGCATATGCGATATTGGCGGGGAAGGAAAAACTGGACAAATGGCTGAATAAAACGTATTATCTTGGACTGAAAATACTTGACTGTGCGGAACGGATCAATTCGGAACGGCTTCCTGCGTTCAAAGCTCTGATGAAAAAAAGCACTGACTTGTTTCTAACCGCCGCCGTTTTGACCAACAGACCGTTCTTTAGCGAGGGATTTGTCAGGGATTTTGAGGCTTTTTCGCCAATGAGCTTTTCATTCATCAGGGAAAAAGAACACACGTGGTCTCCCTTTCAAAATGAATTGTTTGAACAGGTTCTGAAAAAGACCATGGCAGACGGACCACATTTACTATTTTTTCATTGACCATTGACCATTCAGAACAATAAATAGTCAATGGTCAATGGCTCTATTTCAAATTCGTCCGGAGGAAGCTGGTCATTCTCCGGAACAGGTGCATACGCGTATTTCCCCCGTATATTCCATGATTCCTGTTGGTGTAAACGGCCATTTCAAACGGGACACCGGCCTGAACCATGGCTTCGGTAAATTCCAGCGTGTTCTGTGCATGAACATTATCATCTGCCAATCCATGTACAATGAGCAGGTTACCCGTAATACCTGCAGGGTTTTTCATGGGAGAGTTATCGTCGTAGCCTTCCGGATTTTCTTTCGGTGTTCGCATATACCGTTCCGTATAAACCGAATCATAAAATTTATAATGGGTGATCGGGGCCACGGCAATTCCGGCCTTAAACACATCGCCGCCTTTTTCCATGCATAACAGTGTGGTGAATCCCCCGTAACTCCAACCCCAGACCGCGATCCTGTTTTTATCGGTGTAAGGAAGGGATCCCAGATACTTTGCCGCTTCGATCAGATCGTCCGATTCATATTTTCCAAGCTGCATGTAGGTTACTTTCCGGAAGTCTTCACCGCGGGCTCCGGTTCCGCGCGGATCGACACATGCCACCAGGAATCCCTCCTGGGCCAGGTAATGTTCCCAATCGACCGACCAGTGGTCCATCACTTCCTGCGAATTGGGACCGCTGTACTGGGTCATCAGCACCGGGTATTTTTTTGAAGGGTCGAACCCTTCGGGCTTGAGCATCCACCCGTTTAACGTGACGCCATCGGAGGTGGTAAAAGTAAAGAATTCCCTGGGGCGTATCTGGTAACCGGCCAACGTCTGCTGCAGAGCCTGGTTATCTTCCAACACGCGGATCAGCTTTCCGTCACTGCTGTGCAGAGTCACCCTCACAGGAGTCGCGGCATTTGAAAAATAATTCACAAAATATTGAAACCCTTTGCTGAAATCCGCACTGTTGGTACCCTCATTCGCCGAAAGTTTTCCTTGTTTTTTTCCGTCAAGGCTTACAAAATACACTTCTCTTCTCAGCGGTGATTCCTTTGCCGCCTGATAATAAAAGATCTTTTTCTTATTGTCGAACCCATAGAAGGCTGTCACGTCAAACTTCCCGTCGGTAAGTTGTTTCACCAGAAAACCTTGTCTGTTGTACAGATACAGATGCGAATATCCGCTCCGTTCGCTGTTTACCACAAAATAATCGTTGGAAGGAAGAAAAATAAAATCATCAAGGAATTCTTCCGCCACATAACGTTCGTTTCTTTCTGTAAAGAACAGACGGGTATCACCGGTAAAGGGATTGGCCATCAGTACCTGCAATTCATTCTGACGGCGGTTTAACCGCATCACAGCCAGCTCTTCTCCGTCGGCAGTCCACTTTATCCTGGGTATATACATGTCCTTCTCTTCGCCCAGGTCTGCTTTTATATTGGTTTTTGACTTCAGATCATAAACATGAACGCTCACCAGTGAATTTTTCTCACCAGCTTTAGGATATTTATAGGTTGTGACTGAAGGATACAGCTCATTTCCCTTTAATTCAGGCGATTCCCCTTTATACATCATCATGGGAAACTCTTTCACGGCAGTCTCATCAAAGCGGGTGTAAGCCAGGAATTTCGAGTCGGGTGACCAGGCTAAAGCTTTGTTGTATGAAAATTCTTCTTCATAAACCCAGTCAGGGATGCCATTGATGATTTCATTTTTCTTTCCATCGAAAGTAACCTGGCTTTCAGTACCGAATTTCAGGTTCTTAATAAAAATATTATTCGCACGCACAAAAGCGACCCGTTCTCCGTCGGGCGAGAAGGTGGCCACCTGCTGGCGTCCTTTCGATGAAACCTCAGTCAGTTCGTTCGTCGTCGAATTCCATACATAATATTCGGCCGTGAAGGAACGACGGTATACCGGTTCTCTGTTGGTCATTAACAGGATCTTTGTTTCGTCGTCGCTGAACTGGTAGGATAAAAATTCCGCTATCGGGAGATTTTCAATTTTAGAAAGATCGAAAAGAACGGCAACCTTTTCACCATTCCTGTAACTGTATTGGACGATTTTATTACCGTCTTCCTGTATCGTATAAGATAATCCGTCATTCATCGATCTCAGGCCCTGAACGGTTTCCTGTCTGAACGTATTTTTCAGGATCACGTCTTCCAGGGTAATCTTTTTTTGAGCCTGAAGGGAATCGCTCAAACCTGAAAAAAGGAAAAACAGAATAATAAGGTTACGCATAACTGGTATATTTTAAATCGACGGCTAAAATTTTAAAATTTTCTTGAATAAAAAAGGTAAATGATCATTATTTTTTATCCTGAGCAAAATTATAACCGAATTGTGAAACGTGATTGGTTACTTTTGGTTAATTTAGTTTTGGAAATGAGATCGATGATCAATCAATTCTAAATAACGATCTGTATGAAAAAGAAAGTGGTGGTTTTTGCATTGTTTTTGTGCTTTCAGGTGGCCTTATTCGCACAATCTGACGTGGTTGGATTTATCCAGGCTGGAAAAGTTGACGCTGCTACGCTGGCCGAAGCTTATCTGAATCCGTATGTATTGGCCCTTGGTGACGGATTAAACAATGGTTGGTATACCAGTGCGGCTACCCATAAAATTTTGGGGATGGATCTGTCGGTGAATGTAAGCGGGATCAGGATTCCTGCGTCAGCCCAGTCATTTGATGTGACAAGCCTGAGCTTTGATCGGACGTCTTTCCTTTCCGGCGATCCAAATGCTCCGACAATTGCAGGTAAGGAAGAAAACGGGCCCAGGATGAGCGTTCGGCTTGATCCCAATAATCCTTCAAGGACGCTGGAATTTGATTTGCCGAAGGGTTCAGGGTACGATTTTGTTCCTGTACCGATGGTCCAGGTGACCGTGGGAGTGTTGCCTCATACGGATCTTACTGTCCGCTATGTGCCGGAACAATCTTTCAATGACGATGAGATCAGCTTCGATATGATGGGATTGGGCTTGAAACACAATTTTATGAAATGGATCCCGGGATTAAAGTCGCTTCCTTTTGACGCATCTTTTTTTATTAACTACTCAAACATCAATGCGGAAAGCGAACTCGAATTCACTGTTGATGATTACAACGAAGCGTTTGTAGCGGCATCCCGCGTTGATTATGAACCCAAAGACGATCAACGTTTATTGATCGATACCCGTACCTCAAGCTACGGACTTGTCATTTCGAAGAAGATGAGCGTGCTGACCTTATTTGCCGCTGCAGGTCATAGTTCAAGCAAATCGGATATTGATCTGACAGGTAGCTATCCGTTTGCAAAATATGAAAATAACGAATCGGTAATCTATGAAGAAGTCGATCCGGTGGCACTTGAGTTTGAGTCTTCAAACCTGGCGCTGAGCGCAGGGCTCAGGCTTAAACTGGGTTTCTTTAGTCTGTACGGATCTGTCAATCGTATGGAATATACTTCCTATAATGCCGGTATTGGTTTTGGATTTCGGTATGAGTAATCCCGGATATCGAAAAAATAAACCTAAAATCATTCTGTCAGGTTAATAATAATTATCTTTGCAGCCTGAAAAAAGTGACAACAATTACAGACAGATGATTAAAATAACTCTTCCTGACAATAGCATCCGGGAATTCGGGGTTGGTGTGACCGGTCTTGAGATCGCTAATGCCATTAGTAACCGCCTGGCAAAGGACGTGATGGCAATCTCGGTGAATGGTGAAGTTTGGGATTTGAACCGGCCCATCCAATCAGACGCATGGATAAGGCTGTTGACGTGGGAAGACCGGGAAGGCAAGGAGACGTTTTGGCATTCCTCGGCCCACCTCATGGCCGAGGCCATTGAATTTTTCTATCCAGGTACCAGGTTTGGCATTGGACCCACCGTCGATACCGGATTTTATTATGACATCGACCTTCCCGAAGGCGTTCAGCTCGGCGATAAGGACCTGGAAAAGATCGAAAAAAAGATGCTGGAACTTTCACGGGAAAGGAATGAGATTGTCCGCAGTGAAATTTCCAAGGCGGATGCGATGGCGATGTTTACCAGGAAGCAGGATCCGCTCAAGCAGGAACTGATCAGCGAACTGGCAGACGGAACCATCACCTTGTATAACCAGGGCAACTTTACTGATCTGTGCCGAGGACCCCATCTTCCCAATACAGGATACATCAAGGCTGTCAAGCTGACTTCCATTGCAGGGGCATACTGGCGCGGCAATGAAAAGAACAAAATGCTGACGCGGGTTTATGGGGTCACCTTTCCGAAACAGAAGATGCTGGAAGAATACCTGATCCTGCTGGAGGAAGCCAAAAAGAGGGATCACCGGAAGATCGGCAGGGAAATGGAACTTTTCACATTCTCTGCCAAAGTAGGGCAAGGCCTGCCTTTATGGCTGCCCAAAGGCACGATGCTTCGGTTGTTGCTGGAGGACTTTCTGAAAAAGGTTCAGAAAAAATTTGGCTATGAACAGGTCATGACCCCCCACATCGGGAACGTTGATCTGTATAAGACGTCGGGACATTTCCAAAAATACGGCGCTGACTCTTTTCGGACAATCAAGACGCCGGAGGAGGGAGAAGAATATATGCTTAAGCCGATGAATTGCCCGCATCATTGTGAAATATATGCATCAAAACCCCATTCATACAAGGATCTGCCACTGAGGCTGGCAGAATTTGGAACGGTATACCGCTATGAACAAAGCGGAGAATTGCACGGTCTGACCAGGGTGAGGGGATTTACCCAGGACGATGCCCATATTTATTGCCGTCCCGATCAGTTGAAGGATGAATTTAAAAAGGTGATCGATATTGTTTTCATCATTTTCCGGGCGCTTGGTTTAAAGGACTATACCGCC
Source organism: uncultured Prolixibacteraceae bacterium (assembly GCA_964584045.1). Taxonomy (GTDB): domain Bacteria; phylum Bacteroidota; class Bacteroidia; order Bacteroidales; family Prolixibacteraceae; genus JBCFBK01. Next base: position 39,259 of record CAZOYZ010000003.1, read on the forward strand.
CAGATCTCCTTACGTGACCCGCAGAAGCCGGAGAAATATATCGGGACTGCCGAAAACTGGGAAAAAGCCGAAGCTGCCATTATCGAGGCTGCCGCGGAAAAAGGCCTGAACACCGTAACGGTCATGGGGGAAGCCGCTTTTTACGGCCCAAAACTTGACTTTATGGTGAAAGATGCGCTGGGCCGCAGTTGGCAGCTTGGCACCATCCAGGTTGACTATAACCTGCCGGAGCGCTTTGAACTGGAATACATCGGAGCGGATGATAAACGCCACCGTCCGGTGATGATTCACCGTGCACCTTTTGGGTCGATGGAACGGTTTGTGGCTGTGCTCATTGAACATACCGCAGGAAAATTCCCCCTGTGGCTTACACCCGATCAGGCCGTGATCCTGCCGATCAGTGAAAAATATAACGAATATGCACAAAATGTTTCAGAATTTCTAAATAATTCCGATATTCGCAGCCTGGTCGACGGCCGTAACGAGAAGGTAGGCCGCAAGATAAGGGATAACGAACTCAAACGTATTCCTTATTTGTTGATCGTGGGAGAGAAAGAAGCTGAGACAGGTCAGGTTTCTGTGCGTAAACAAGGTGAGGGTGATCAGGGAACAATGACGATGGAAGATTTTGCAGATTTCCTTAAAAAGGAAGTAAAAGAGCAATTATCAGGATTTTACAATAACTAACTAAAAAGAATAGGAGGTTTTACTTATCGCTGTCAAAAGACCATATCGAGGAGGAACACGGATAGATACGACTCCTCAGCACAGGATTAACGAGCATATCAGAGTTCCCCAGGTTCGGCTCGTAGGGGAAAACGTAGAAAACCAAGGCATTTATTCCTTAAAGGAAGCGTTAGCCATGGCTGAAAATCAGGAATTGGACCTGGTCGAAATTTCTCCCAATGCTGATCCTCCTGTTTGCAAGATCATCGACTATCAAAAGTTTCTTTATCAGCAAAAGAAGAAACAGAAGGAGATGAAAGCCAAGGCCGTGAAAGTCGTGGTAAAGGAAATCCGTTTTGGACCCAATACCGACGATCATGATTTTCAGTTTAAGCTACGGCATGCTGAAAAGTTTTTGGCAGAGGGGGCAAAAGTGAAAGCTTATGTCTTTTTCAAGGGACGCTCCATCCTCTTTAAAGAACAGGGCGAGATTTTACTGCTTAAATTTGCTACGGCCCTGGAGGATGCCGGTAAAGTGGAACAATTGCCACAACTTGAAGGAAAAAGGATGACCATGTTTATATCACCAAAAAAGAAGAAGTAAGTTCTTTGATATTTAAAATTAGGAAAGATGCCAAAAATGAAGACGAATTCCGGTGCAAAAAAACGGTTTCAATTAACCGGTACCGGTAAACTGAAAAGGAAGCATGCTTTTAAAAGTCATATTTTGACCAAAAAGAGCACAAAACGCAAAAGAAACCTGACCCATGCCGGATTGGTAGACAAAGGGGATGAAAGAAATGTGAAGCTTTTGCTTGCAATGAAATGATCCTTTTCAGAAGAGTGAGTATTTTTAGAGTTTAAAAACCAGGTGAATTAGCTCGAAGTTTCGGAAGAGATCCGGACGCTAACCGCCAAAAAAAGTTCATTTGCGGCAGCAAAATGAACACGAAGGAGTAAAATTATGCCAAGATCAGTAAATCATGTCGCATCACGGGCTCGCAGAAAGAAAATCCTCAAACTTACCAGGGGTAATTGGGGTGCCCGCGCAAATGTCTGGACGGTTGCAAAAAATACCTATGAAAAAGGCTTGCAATATGCATACCGTGACCGGAAAACAAAGAAAAGGAATTTCCGTGCCCTTTGGATCCAGCGTATTAACGCTGCTGCACGGATGGAAGGAATGAGTTATTCACAATTGATCGGATTATTAAAGAAAAATGCGATCGAAATTAACCGGAAAGTGTTAGCCGATCTGGCGACCAATCAACCAGCCGCGTTTAAGGCCATCATTGACAGGGTGAAATAACAATTGGAATAACACGGTGAAATAAACAGGGAGGGCTGTCTGCTGATGCGGGTGGCCCTTTTTCATTGATTATTGATTA
>CAZOYZ010000003.1:41412-43085 GCA_964584045.1 uncultured Prolixibacteraceae bacterium
CGTATTGATACTTCTCTCTTATTGTTTTAATTTTGGAATTTGGAATTGATATCTGGTCATGGAAGTATCATTTTTTAATTATGTCGAATCGGAGCTAAGAAAAGTGTCTGGCCATAATTTCCGGGTCCTGGCCCGGGAGCCGGTAGGAGGAGGATGCATCAGCCGGAGTGCCAGGCTGAAGACAAGCCACGGGGATTTTTTCATCAAGTGGAACAGTTCTGCAGCGCCTGATCTGTTTCTCCGCGAAGCCGAAGGACTGACAGAATTGCACGTGGCCGCTGAAGATGCCCTGATCATTCCCGGGGTCATCCTGGCGGCTGAAGCAGGAGAATGGCCTGGTTTTATCGTCATGGAGTTTCTCGCGACGGGCTGTTCGCAGCACCAGGAAGAGAAATTGGGATCCGGCCTTGCGGTGCTCCATCAATACCGGGACAGGCAATTTGGCTTTTACCATGATAACTACTGCGGATCGACTCCGCAAAAAAATGAGTGGCGTTCCGACTGGGTGGACTTCTTCATCCATAACCGGTTGAAATTTTTACTTGATCTGATCCGGACGGGCCGCGGTTTTGATGAGGCAGACATGAACGTCTTTGACCGGCTGATTAAACGGCTGCCGCAATGGCTGCCTGCCTCGTCAGGCTCTTCGCTCATACATGGTGACCTTTGGTCAGGAAATTACCTCTACACCAACAGAGGACCGGCACTGATCGACCCTGCGGCTTATTTTGGAGACCGGGAAATGGAATTATCCATGATGACGCTTTTCGGTGGCTTTTCTTCCTTAACCTGGAGTGCCTATCAATCTTCATTTCCATTGGGCCCGGGATGGAAGGAACGGGTTCAAATGTATCAGCTTTATCATCTTTTGAACCATTTTTATCTCTTTGGCGGTTCCTACGGACATCAATCTCTGTTGCTGGCAAAAAAATTCGCCGGATAGGACCGCTTATCCGTCAAATTGTGGTAAATTAGTTACAACTACTAAAATCACCAGCCGTGGAATTGGAAATTTCAGGAATACCTTACTATGCTATTCAATGTTATGAGCATAATAAGGGATTGATCCTTCCGGAAAAAGTGCCGTACATCGGAATGGGTTCGTCTTATTTTGCCGCCTTGGTTTTACGTTATCTCGGAAAAAAGATCTATCCTGAATTAGCTTCCGAATATTTTAACTACCTGGAAGACGTGAAGCAGTTTGAGAAAGCTGTTTTAATCTCCCAGTCGGGCGAGAGCAGTGAGACCTTATGGTGTGCCGGTCGCTTTGAAAAATTCGTATGCATGGTTAATCAGGTTGAAAGTCCGCTGGGGCGTCATCAGGGAGCTGATGTTGTTGTTGACCTTTGCGCAGGGGAGGAGAAATATACATCTGCCAAAACATTTATAAATTCGTTAATCGTCCTGTTTTTGGGGCATGGCATTGATCCGGCGCCTGCGATCACGCACATGCAGAAAAATTTTGCTGCTTACCGCTCTCTGGGAAATGAATGGGGAAAACAAGTTTATCCTCTCATGAAAAAAAGGAAGTATAAAGGTTTCTGCATATTGGGTGCGGGACCAAATATAGGATCAGCCCAACAGGCAGCACTTGTATTGACGCAGATCACCAGATTCCCTTTTTACAGTATGTCAATGGCTCAATATGATCACGGAATAAAGGAAGCCTCCGG
>CAZOYZ010000003.1:43185-44933 GCA_964584045.1 uncultured Prolixibacteraceae bacterium
TTTTCCAGAATATTGGCGCGGTGTTTGTCGACCGTTCTTTTTGAAATGAATAGTTGTTCTCCGATCTCCTGATTCGAGAATCCCTGGCAAATCAGGAGAAGGATCTCGATTTCCCGGTCAGAAAGATCAATATGGAATTCCTTGGGCTTTGAGCTCGTCCGAAGGCTGTTAACCAGGGTCTGAAGCAATTCGGATGAAAAATAGTTTCCTCCGTCATAAACAGCTTCGAGCGCGTTTTTTACCTCGTTCATATCCGAGTTTTTCAGCAGGAAGCCTTTCACACCGGCATCTACCATTTTATAATAGTAGTCTTCTTCACCGTACATCGACAGTGTGATGATCTTCAGATTGGGAAATTTGTTTAAAGCAAATTTGGCAGCCGCGATCCCATCCATGACAGGCATATCGATATCGAGCAAAACCAGGTCGGCATCCGTCTTATTCAGAAGATCAAGGAATTCCTGTCCGTTGGCCGCTTCCCCCACGACCCGGTAATTGCTCAGGCTGTTAAGCAGGATCCGCAACCCATTCCGGAATAACGTGTGATCGTCAACAATAACGATTTTCCGAATCGTGTTATTCATTATCTATTTTAACTTTAATTGTAACCATCATCCCTTTCCCCGGTTCGCTGTCAATGGAAATTTCACCCTTCAGCGAATTAATCCGCGAAAAAATATTGGAAAGCCCCATTCCCCTTGTGCCGGGTCGTTCCATCAACTTATTTTTATTCAGTCCCTTCCCGTTGTCTTTATATACAATGGTAATATTTTTATCTTCTTTCACCAAACGGATGTCAACTTTTTTTGCTTTGGCATGTTTGATGGTATTGTTCATTAATTCACACAATACCCGGTATAATACGACTTCCATATCACTGTCAAAGCGTTCATCTTCCAGATTGGACTCCAGGTTAATATAGATCACTTTTGTGATATTGATCTTATTGATGAAATTGCGAAGAGCCCGTAACAAGCCGAAATTATTGAGCACATGCGGACTCAGATTGTCCGAGATTTCTTTCAGCGATTTAATGGCCTCGTTGATGATCATTTCCGTATTTTTTACAATTTCGTCTGTGGCCGGATCATGTTGTAACTGTCCCAGAGACGAAACCGACATTTTGACGGTCGACAGTAAAGGGCCTAACCCGTCGTGCAGATCCTTGGCAAACCGTTTTCGTTCTTTTTCTTCAGTTTGAATAATTGCCTTAAGGAACATCTTTTCCGTAAGCCTTCTTGAGTCTTCCACCCGTTGCATATATTTGAAGATCTTTTGGATCAGGAAAACTCCGATGGCAAAGGCCAGCGAGATGACGACGCCAAACCAGACCATGACCTCTCCCAGTTCCTGAGGTTCAAAATTGCTGATGTACGGAAGAAACTCTACCAGCCGCTGAAAAGCCATCAGGATGAATCCTATTGTCAGCAACATCCACGAGAAATTGTATTTGGTCACTTTGGTGAGTTTGACCGCGACTCCCACGGCAAAAAACTGAAGAACAATGGAAATGACCAGTAAAATCTGAAGTACCATGATCGTAAAATTAAATCGTATGGTAAAGATACAAAAAAAGAGTTGTGAGTCATGAGTTGTGAATCGTCAGTAATATCTCGTCAACTTTTTTCCGGCTACTCGTTATTTACCGCCCGTTAGTCGCTACTAATTTGTATTTTTAACAAAAACTCCGGTATGTCGAAACTTCAAATATATAAAGCCTCTGCAGGATCGGGAAAAACCTTCAGGCT
>CAZOYZ010000004.1:0-15534 GCA_964584045.1 uncultured Prolixibacteraceae bacterium
ATGGTTATAGTCACTTCCAATCATATGATAAGGTTATTTCTTTGAGGATACGAAGCCGGTTGATCTTCTGCCCGGGAGTATTGATTATTTTTGAAGCTGCAACAATGTTACCGTGTGACTGTGCGGCATAAAGATTTAAAGCGTAACGCGCAGATAGCGCGAATTTTAGTTTTAAAAAATAAACATTTATGAAATACACCCATATCATCTTTGATGTTGACGGTACGCTGATCAATACCGAACAGGCGCTTTTATGTTCATTGCAGGACACGCTTTTTGAATTGAAGGGAGAAAGGCCCGCTTTGAACGATCTTAAATTTTCTTTCGGAATACCCGGTGAGGAAACTTTTAAAAGATTGGGTATCAATAATTCAGAAGAAGCAAACCGCATCTGGTATCATCATTTTGCCAACTATTATGCGTCTGTGGGCTTATTCCCCGGAATTGAAACGCTGATCAAAGATTTACATTCGAAAGGATATCGGTTGGGCATCGTAACATCCAGGAACAGGTTTGAATTCGGGAACGACTTTCCACGCTTTGGATTGGCTGAATATTTTGAGACAGTAATCTGCGCGGGCGACAGCGGGCATTCAAAGCCGCATCCGGCCCCGATGCTTAAGTACCTGGAGACAGCCAGGATAAAAAGCAGCGAGGCGCTTTATATCGGTGATACAGTCTACGATATGCAATGTGCTTCCGGTGCAGGAGTTGATTTTGGCCTTGCTTTGTGGGGATACAATTCCGCGCGGCACATCCGGGCAGGCTATTATTTTAAGACCCCTTATGAGGTAGGCTATACGCTGGCAATTGATCAGCCGGAGCAAATGCCCTGGCTGGAATGGGCGATGGAATTGCAGTTTATTGCGCAGGCGGGTATCACCTATTCCGAAAATCCGTTCGACCTTGAGCGTTTTGAACGAATCCGGCAAATGTCTGCCGAGATCATGCACCTGAAAACGGGGGTATCCCCGGATTATATCAAAGAGGTATTTTGCAGCGAAACCGGCTTCCAAACCCCAAAACTGGACACCCGCGCTGCTGTTTTTCAGAACGCCAGGATCCTGCTCATCCAGGAGAACGACGGAAGATGGGCTCTGCCCGGTGGCTGGGTTGATGTTAACCAGTCGGTGAAAAGCAATACCGTCAAGGAGGTGAAGGAAGAAGCCGGACTTGATGTGGTCGCTGTGAAACTTATTGCTCTTCAGGACAGAAATCTGCATAACAGGCCCCGGTATGCCTTTGGTATTGCGAAGGCTTTTGTCTTATGTGATCTGGTAGACGGCAGTTTTACTGAAAATCATGAGACCCTGAAAAGTGATTATTTTGCCTTGGATGAATTACCCGTGCTGGCTTTGGAAAAAAACAATGAAGCGCAGATAAAAATGTGCTTCGACGCTTATCAGGACGCGAATTGGGTAACGATTTTTGATTAGAATCCGTACATTCACGCTCGGCAAAACTTAGACAAGTTTGGTTTAGCACCCGCTTCATCAAAGCGTTCGTATTTGTTTCTTATATTTGTAATGGTATTAAACAAAGAATGACATTAACCGAGCATACTCCTGATGATAAGCTTGTTGATCATCTCCGGGACGGGGATTTGGAGGCATTTGATCTCATTTTTAAGCAATATGGGGATAAATTGTTTGGTTTTGTGTTAACTTATTTAAAATCAAGAAAAGAGACAGAAGATCTTGTTCAAAATGTATTTTTGAAGATATGGGAAAACAGAAAGAGCCTGAAAAAGGAATCTTCGCTTAAAGCTTACCTTTTTACGATAGCCTACCACAATATATGCAGACTTTTCAGGGAAAAGCAAATCCACCAAAGATTTGAAGAAGAGATGCTCGCTTCAGGTGAACCGACAGTTAATCCGGAAGAACAATTCGAATACAGATCGACAATCCGGCAGGTGGACAGGCTGATTGAAAAATTACCGGAAAAACAAAAGATCATTTTTCTAAAAAGTCGCAGAGAGGGAAAAAGCAGCAAAGAAATTGCCGATGAGATGAATTTGGCACCAGGGACTGTAGATAATCAAATTTCAGCCGCAATCAAATTTTTAAGAAAAAATCTTCCGGAAGGCAGTTTTGCTGTTTTATTATACTTTGCCATTTTTCTGTAGCAGAAAACATCCGTAAATTACAACAAATAAATGCATTACGATTAAGTAGCAATAAAAAAGGGGAAAAGTGCTTTTTTTTCGTGAGATTGTGTCCCGTTGTGGCTATTACCTGTACAATGACAACAAAAAGGGGGTTATTTCGGTATAGAGGATCGAATACTCCCTGGGGTTTGGGAAGTTATCGTAAAAATTGGCTAATGATCCGGAAATCTGACATAGAAAAACTTGATCGTTTTAGAAGGGGACTTTCTGATCGTGCAGAAAAGCAATCTGTTTACTCGCTTTTTTCGAAAAACGAAGAAAACAGCGATTTCAGGCAGCATCTTCTAAAGGAATTTGATGATCACCTAAAAAATAATAAGGAAGAGGACCATCATCTTTCATATCTGCTTGACCGCATTCATCATCTCATTCATAATAAGGAGAACAAGAAGAAAAGCCCCGCGGCACGACGCATCTACAGGTGGTACTCGGCAGCGGCGATGCTGCTGACTCCGATCTTAATAGCAGGTATCGTTTGGGTCACCGGACAAAAACAGGGACACTTACCAGTTGCAGAAGCTCCTGTAACCTCCACTTTGTATGCACCAATGGGGTCAAGGATCAGTTTTTCACTGCCCGATGGCACTACGGGTTGGCTAAATAGTGGTTCGTCGCTGAACTACAGTCTTCCGTTTGCCGGCAACAGGCAAGTTGCTGTTTCAGGTGAAGCATGGTTAAATGTGGCGCACGACAAAGATCATCCTTTTGAGATAACTACCGGTAAATCAAAAGTACAGGTGCTGGGGACGAAGTTCAATCTGAGTGCTTATCCGGAAGAAGATCGTGTGGAAGTTGTTCTTGAGGAAGGGGAAGTTGAATTTTCCACACCGGGACATCAGTCTGGTATTGGCGTAAAACCAAATGAACGTTTGGTATTCAGCGGAGGTACAGTGAATATCAGGCCGGCAGATGTTGCCAAATACTCAGCCTGGACTGAAGGGAAACTTGTGTTCAGGGCTGACCCGATGATTGAAGTTGCCAGGCGCATTGAACGATGGTATAATGCAGAGGTTGTCCTGGTGGATAACGATCTTGAAAGGGATTTGATCAGTGGAACCTTTCAGGATGATTCGCTTGAAGATGTGTTTTACTACCTTAGTATGACATCTCCGATCCGCTATAAGATCTTTGATCAGCAAGTGAATGCTGACGGGACTTTACAGAAAACCAAAGTGCTTTTATACCGAAAACAGATGATAATTCTAAAACACTAAAACACATGAAATTACGTGACGGGCCTTAATTAAAAAAAGGAAATCGCTCTAACGATTTCCTTTAAAAAAACTTTTTCAAATTTTTTTAACGTTAATACTACAAATTTATGAAAAAAGACAGATTTTTTTATGAATGTGATTTCCATTTTTTAATAAAAACATTCAGGATCATGCGGGTTACATTTTTTTTATTACTCGTTTCAATTTTTCAAGCTTTTGCAAACGATGTTTACTCTCAGAAAACCAGGCTTTCGTTTGATTTTTCCAACAAAAAACTGGTAGATGCACTTTACGAGATCGAGGAACAGACGGGATTCTATTTCCTGTATAATGACAATCTGATAAACACTGGTCAAAGAATAAATTTATCCGTAGACGATCAAACGATTGATGCAGTACTTGACAGACTTTTTTCCGGGACGGATATTAAATACACGATCGCCGAACGAAAAATCATTCTGACACCTACTTATTTAACAGCTTCATTACAACAGCAAAAGTCTGTTTCCGGGAAAGTGACCGATTCTTCCGGCGCTCCGCTTCCCGGTGTAACCGTAATTATAAAAAGTACAACCAATGGTACGATTACGAATTCTGACGGGAATTATACTCTTTCTGGAGTTTCCGGCGACGCCAGGCTGGTGTTTTCGTTTGTGGGAATGAAATCTCAGGAAATTTCCGTTGCAGGGAAAACTACCATTAATATTACCATGACTGAGGAAACTATTGGATTGGAAGAAGTAGTAGCAATCGGTTATGGAACAATGAAAAAAAGTGATTTAACGGGTTCTGTTTCGTCTGTTTCATCGGAAAAGATTGATGCATTTCCAACATTAGGCGTTACGCAAGCTTTACAAGGGCGCACAGCAGGTTTACAAATTACATCAAAAAATGGTGCTCCAGGTGCTGGTTATAGAATACGAATTAGGGGAACTTCATCTATTAATGCTGACAGCGAACCTCTGTATGTTGTTGATGGTTTTACAGCCGGAGCCATACCACCACCGGAAGATATTCAGTCAATTGAAATACTGAAAGATGCTTCAGCTACTGCAATTTATGGTTCGAGGGGAGCTAATGGTGTTATTATGGTAACTACAAAAAAGGGGAACAGAGATAAAACAAAAATAGAAATTAGCAGCTCCTACTCTGTCCAAAATATCAGGAAAAGACTTGATTTGTTAAATGGCCAGCAATTCGCAGAATACGCCAATGAAGTTAAATTAAATGATGGTCAACCTGTTATCTATGCAAATCCCGCATCATTTGGAGTAGGAACCAATTGGCAGGACGAAATATTTAGAACAGGCGCATTGCAGAACCACCAACTTTCGATTTCAGGATCTAAAGATAATATCAATTATTATACTTCTATTGGTTATTTCAACCAGATTGGTACTATTCACAACTCGGAATACTCACGTTTAACGATTATGAATAACCTCGAAATGAAAGCTTCAGAGAAGCTTACTGTCGGATCAAAATTGTTTTATTCACATGATGTTAACGATGGTGTACTAACACTGGAAACTACCGGGGGATCTGAAGGAACAGGTGTTGTATCGGCGGCATTAAAATTCGAACCAATACAGGGCATTTTTGATGACAGTGATAATTATACCACTTCAAATATAGTCGGTGGTGACCCATTTGACAACCCTGTTAATATAATGGATAATCTTAAGGATCAGATAGCAACTGAGCAGTTTCAGGCAAATGTTTTCGCGGAGTATGAAATTATTAAAAACCTGAAATTTAAAACTACTGTTGGAGCCAGAGTTCTTAACCAGAGAGACGGGTATTATGCCGGCTCAACATTGAGAGAAGGTTTAACAACCGGTGGTAATGCTAATATAACAGCAAGAAGAAGTATTAACGTTTTAAATGAAGATTACTTAACCTATTCGTGGAACTTTGGTGATGCTCACAAGTTCAATGCTATGGCCGGATATTCTTATCAGGAGAATACTTCTGAAAACTGGAAAGCTGAAAATCATAATTTCATCACTGACCAATTCGGTTATTGGAACATGGGTGCTGGCAATGTAAACCAACCTGCCACTTCCTCCTGGTCTCAATGGAAAATGGCTTCTTTTTACGGTAGGTTAAACTATAATTTCAATGATAAATACCTGTTTACATTTACAAATCGCTATGATGGTTCTTCGCGTTTTGGTGCAGACAACAAATGGGCATATTTCCCTTCAGGGGCAGTAGCCTGGAACGTAAAAAAAGAATCATTTCTGACAGATGTTGATCTGATCGATCATTTAAAAGTCAGGGCAAGCTACGGTGTTACAGGTAACACTGAAATAGGTACTTACACATCGTTGGCAAGTGTAAATCTTACAGCTTTTACAATAATTGGTAATCAACAGGTTCCAGCTCTTATTCCATCTTCAGTAGCAAATGGCAAATTAACCTGGGAAAACACCAGCCAATACGATGGAGGAATTGATATCGGATTCTTTAACGGAAGATTAAGCTTAACCGTCGATTACTATAACAAATTGACTCAAAATCTGTTATACCAATTACCATTACCAGCTTATTCCGGTTTTACATCATCAATGAATAATATTGGAGAGATTGAGAATAAAGGTTTTGAATTCAGTATAAATGCTAATCCTGTTAACAGGTCATTGAAATGGTTCACCGACTTTAATATCTCTTTCAACAAAAATAAAATTAAATCGCTTACCGAGGATGGTAAGGATATAATCTACAGTGCTGCTGGAGGACATGTTCATGCCACCGGTATGCAGGTTATTAGAATAGGTCAGCCACTTGGAACCTTTTTTGGTTATGTTGCTGATGGATTATATCAGGCAGGTTCTGATTTTAGTATAGAACCTACCAAAAAAGCAGGAGACTTGAGATTGAAGGACATCAGCAGCGATGGTAAAATTACTCCGGACGACCGTACTGTTATCGGAGATCCAAATCCCGATTTTGTTTTTGGGTTTAATAATGATTTTAGTTATAAGAATTTCGAACTGAGCATCTTTCTTCAGGGTGCCATTGGAGGCGAAATATTCAATTTAACACGCTATGAACTTGATGCCGGTATCGCAAAGAATAATGCAACAACTGATATATTAAGACGTTGGACTCCCACAAATACAAATACAGATGTTCCGAGGGTAACTGTTACGTCTCTGGTTGAGCCATCATCATATTGGGTAGAGAACGGATCGTATGTTCGATTGAAACACGTCAGTTTAGCATACAATCTGCCAAAATCTTTATTGGCAAAAATAAAAGTAGATAAGCTTCGCTTTTATGTCAGTGCACAGAATTTTATAACAATTACCGACTATAAAGGGTTTGATCCTGAGGTAAGTCTGAGTGATTCCAACCGTAATGCCGGAATTGATTACGGACAATATCCGAGTGTAAAATCAGTCACTTTGGGGTTAAATATTGGATTTTAATATTTTAAATTATTACTCATGAAAAAGATATATAATTCATTCTTTATAACCCTGGCTGTATTTTTCACAGGGTGTTTGGATTTGGAGGAAAAACCTGTTGATATCCTTGCTCCCGAAGTAGTTTTTAATACAGAAGCCGACGTTGAGGCTGCAGTCATGGGTTGCTATTCTATTATGGCAAGTAACTCATATTTAGGACAAGCTTTTCAATTTTTAACTGAGTGGCCCAGCGATTTATCAAGTTATCATACGATGTCGGGCAATGTAAACCGAAACGAGCTTAACCGCCTTATGGTTACTTCAACCAATAATGTTGTCTCACCGGTATGGATAAATATATATGCTGCAATTAGTGCTGCAAATTTATCAATTACTGGTGCTTCCAAAGTTGATATGGATGAAATAAAAAAGAATCAACTTCTTGCAGAAGCCAGGTTGATAAGGGCATATAACTATTATCATCTTGTTCAACTCTGGGGCGATGCTCCATATCTTGAAGACTTCGTTTCCGATCCGAAATCAGTTAAAACTATGTCAAGAACACCTGCTGCTGAAATTTGGGATTATATTAAGGCCGATTGCGAATTTGCAAAGCAAAATCTGCCAAATACATATCCAAACGATATAAGGAGCCGTCCAACGAAAGGAACTGCCTATACACTCGCTGCTTCAGTTTATCTCACTACAGGAGAGTGGCCAAAAGCTGCAGCTGATGCTGTGTTTGTAATTGAACATGCTGCTGATTTTGGATATATTTTGTTACCCGATTATCAGGATGTCTTTAAAGTTGAGTTAATGGATAATAAGGAACAAATATGGACCGTTGATTTTAAAGCTAATATTATGGGTGGAATCTGGCCACAGAATGTGGATTATATAACTCCTTCATCAGCTCCCAGAGGATCTACTTATAATGGATGGAGTCTCATTACTCCACCGAAAGCCTTTTTCAACGGTTTCGACGGTAACGATTATCGTAAAGAGGTAACCTTCTTAATCGTAGACCGTGCAGGAGTGCCTTACACATCATGGTCTTCACCGACTCCACATTATGCAAAATTATGCAGATTCCCCGGACCAAACAGAATTCCCAGTGTTGATTTTGATGATTCAGATCTCAATGTTACTTTATTTAGATTTGCTGAAGTATATCTGATTGCAGCCGAAGCATTAAATGAGGTAAACAATGGCCCTTCTGCAAAGGCATATGAATATATTAATGCTGTAAGGGCAAGGGCAAGGAATGGTGCTGCCGGATCTGGTGGTTCAGCAGTTCCTGCCAACTTGTCCACAGGCATGTCTAAGGCTGTATTCTTACAAGCCGTTTTGGACGAACGCAAATGGGAACTATGCTTTGAAATGAAAAGATGGTACGATATTAAACGCCGTAATCTTGGGTCTACAGTGTTTAGTACAACAGGTTATGATACCTTTGCAAATGGCAACTTCACAGAAGCAGACTATTTAATGCCAATACCTCAGACGGAAGTTGATAAGAATGAAAACTTAACGCAGAACCCTGGATATTAAAATCCGACTGGTATTTTTCAGAATTCTTCCTAATATAATATCCGGAAGAATTCTGAAATTTCATAAAAACAGATTATCCAGGATTTTAGAAAACTCTGAACCAATTTTTAAATCTCATTTTCTTTCCGGTACGAAAAGTTATTTTGAATACCGAAAAGGAAAGTTTCATTGGAATGTCTTATCGCATTTGAGTGGACTGAGAACAAGTTAATCAGCATAATGAATAGAAATGAAAAAACGGGTGTTTATTATTTTTTACATATTCTTAATTATTTGTTTTGCTTTCTCTGGATTAAAGGCCCGGGAGATAAACCGTCCCACAGTTTGGGGAATAGCAAAAATGACATTTTTAGTGAGCGATTTCCAACTTGCACGAGATTATTACGGCAAATTTTTGGGATTTGATGAAGCCTTATCCTATCCTTCTCCGGAAGGGAAAGTGGTTTCCTTTAAAATTAACGACCGCCAATTCCTCGAATTTATAGAAGATAAAGATGCTCGTAAAAAAAACCGGCTTATAAAGATTTCTTTCGATTGCGATGAAATACAACAAATACACGATTACCTGGCAACCAGGGATGTGGTTATCGTTACAAAGCCTGATTATGACCCGGCAGGAAATATTTCGTTTACAGTACTGGGTCCCGACAATCATATGATTGAGTATATCCATTTTATGCCAGAATCTTTACACAAAAAAACAAAAGGACGATTTTTATCTGAAAACAGAATATCAAAACGTATTCATCACGCCGGCTTGTATATCTCAGATGTAGAAAAAGCAAATCGGTTTTTCAAGGAAATTCTCGGTTTTTCTGAAATGTGGAGATCGAAGCCAGAGAATGCGGAGAAACCTATTTGTGTCTATCTGAGAATGCCTGATTGCATCGAAAATATTGAATACCTGATAACTGATGAAAAAAATCCTGATCATACCTGTTTCTTGCTGGAAGACATGCAGGAATCGATTTACACGCTGAAAGATAGAGCCAATGGGGAAATAATACGTCGCCCGGGGATTGGAAGAGGAGATCGTTGGCTGTTGAATTTGGAAGATGCCGACCAAACCTGCATTGAATTTACTGAAGCACACACGATAAGATAGAACGTAAAACACCAGAAAATGGGAAATAGTATTGACAGGAGAAATTTTATACAAAAGACGATCGGGATCAGTCTGGCAATTGCAGGCACAAACCTTTTATCAGGATGTGAAAATTATGATTCCAAAGGTTTGCCAACATGCATCCTCGGAAAAACTGGGGTGAAAATTCCCCGGATCGCGATGGGACTTGGAAGTCGTTTCTGTACTATAAAAGACCCTGAAGAATCTGAAGCGATTCTGAATTATGCACTCGACAATGGGCTTTATTACTGGGATACTGCCTGGATTTATAACAACAAAATTACAGGAGTTATTAGTGAAGAACGTGTTGGACAAGTAATTAAATACCGTAGAAAGGAAGTTTTCCTTTCTACGAAAGTTACAAGCCGCGACCCAAAAGAAGCGATGAATCAGATAGAAACCAGTTTAAAAAGATTAAACACAGACAAACTTGATATGCTAAAAATTCATGGTGTTGCATCAATTGAGGATGTTGATACAATAGGGGCAAAAGGGGGGGTATATGAAATTGTTTCCCGGTTGAAAGAAGAAGGAGTAACCCGTTTCATTGGCTTTTCAGGACACGATGATGCCAAAGCCATGAAAACAATGGTCGAACGATATGATTTCGACAGCATGCTTGTTGCAATGAACCATTATATTGAGTATGAACAACAATATAATCGGCAAGACATTGTCATTCCAGTTGCTAATGAACGGGGAATAGGAATAATGGTGATGAAGGCTGTCCGCCCAAGAGAAAATGATAAAAGACTGAATCCTCTGGATTTAATTCGCTATGCTTTATCCCTGAAAGATGTCAATGGCGCGGTGATTGGTATCGATAGCATGGACGTCCTGAATGCCAACCTTGATTTACTACACAACTTTAGACCGATGACAGAGCTGGAAATGTATCAAATGACAGCAAATCTACGACCCTTTTTCAATTACGAAAATATTCCCTGGATGAAAAAGGGCTATTGCGATGGAAACTGGGCATAAATTGAAAAGATAAACAGCATCCAAAGAGACCCAGTCTGTTGGTATCCATCAATTATGCACCCTGTTAGGTTACACCAGGTAATTGAAACTATCCTTATAGTTAAAAAATCGTGTTCAAATAATAATCTAAAATATTACATAATGAAAACAAATAGAAGAGACTTTTTTAAAGTATCCGGATTCGGTATAGCTTCGGCAACAATTCCAACTTTTCCCTGTGTATCAATCATAAATAATCCCGGGAATACCGAAAAGTGTGATTTCCAATTAGGAATAGCATCCTATTCGTTAAGAAAATTTTCACTGGAAGATACCCTTATAATCTGTAACAGGCTTGGCATAAATAAAATTGCATTGAAGAGTTTTCATCTTCCCATGAATACTTCTGATGAAGAAATCAAACTGACCATAGGAAAATGCAACAATGCCGGGGTGGAAGTATATGGTGGCGGTGCTATTCCAATGAAAAATAAAGAAGATATAGATATCGCATTCGAGTATGCCAGAAAAGCAGGAATGAAAGTAATTATCGGCGTACCAGAACATGAGTTGATACCTTATGTTGAAAGTAAGGTAAAAGAATACGACATAAAAATGGCAATTCACAATCACGGCCCTCATGATAATAAATACCCAACGGTAAGAAGTGCCTACGAAAGAATCAAATCGCTTGATCCGCGAATGGGGTTATGTATCGATATCGGACATATCGTAAGAGGAGGAATTGATCCTTCAGATGACGTACAGAAATTTTTTGACCGGATACACGATATCCATGTAAAAGATATTGATCAGATAAATGAAAATGGGAAGGATTGTGAAATTGGCCGCGGTGTAATTGATTTTCCGAAATTCCTAAAAATACTTGCCGACCTTGATTATAAGGGAGTATTATCACTTGAATATGAAAAAGATGAGGATGACCCCCTGCCCGGAATGGCCGAATCATTCGGATATATCCGGGGTATTTTGGTGACTATGAAAAATAACAGCAAATAAACTCGTTCAAAAATGACAAATAGAAGAAACTTCATAAAAAAAACCGCTGCCGGTGCCATTGGAATCACGGTCGGTGGTGTAACATTGGGAATGTCTGCGAAAAACTATTCCCGGATCATTGGAGCAAACGATCGCTTAAATGTCGCATTAATAGGATGTGGACGGCGTGTGAATGCATATTACAACATGATCATCGATAAGAAAAATAATATCGATTTGGGCTACATCTGTGATGTCATGAAAAGCCAGCGTGAGAAAGTTGCCCGGGAGCTTCAAGGGAAAGTAACAGGAAACGCCATTCTAACAAATGATATCCGGGAAGTTATGGACAACCATGAAATAGACGCTGTTTTTAATGCAACTCCCGATCACTGGCATGCTCCCGGGGCGTGTATGGCCATGGAAGCAGGAAAACATGTTTATCTCGAAAAACCATGCAGCCATAATCCGCATGAAGGAGAATTGCTGGTTGCTTTTCAAAAGAAATACGGCAAGGTTGTTCAGATGGGAACACAGCAACGGTCATCTCCGGAATCAATCGAGATTATTTCGGAAATTCATAACGGAATTATTGGAGAAGTTTATAGTGCAACTACGTATTTTTCCGGCAAACGAGGAATGGTTCCTATTCCTAAAAAAGCTCAGGTGCTTGCCGGCCTCGACTGGGAATTATTCCAGGGGCCTGCCCCACGCGTCGAATATATGGACAATATTTGGGATTACAACTGGCACTGGTACGGATGGAACTGGGGAACAGCAGAGGCCGGCAACAACGGGACACATGAACTCGATGTCGCACGATGGGCTTTGCAGGTGGAATATCCCGAATATGTATCTGTCGAAGCATATAAACGCCATTTTTTAGATGACGGTTGGGAAATGTACGACACGATGGAGGCCATGTTCCGGTTCCCCGGTGACAAAATCATCAAATGGGACGGGAAAAGCCGTAACGGATATAAATCGTATTGTCGCGAACGGGGAACCATCATTTACGGTACTGAAGGCTCTGTAAGTGTTGACCGTGAAGGATATCAGGTATTTGACCGTGTTGGAAAACTGATCCGCGAAAAATATACCGCGGGGAGTGAAGCCGGAAACGTTTTGGGGGGCGGTGGCGATATTACCGATCTGCACATTATAAATTTCTTTGATAATATCCGGGGCAAATCAGATAAATTAAATTCTCCAATTGATATGAGCGCCATAAGTCAGATGCTTGTCCATTATGCAAATATTTCTTATCGGATTGGAAAATCGTTGACAATAAATACAGGAAACGGACACATCTTCGACCGCGAAGCCATGAAATTCTGGGGACGTGAATATGAACCCGGATGGGAACCAAAACTATAATCCAAATAAATCGAAAAAATGGAAAATAATAACCCTATCCAGCCCCGTTTGCTTTCTCTTGATTTTTTCCGAGGATTCACCATGTTCCTGTTAATTGCTGAATTTACTCATCTTTTTGAATATTTAGCTGCTCCAGAGTTAGAAGGAACATTTGCTTATTCAGTAGGCACACAGTTGCATCATCATCCTTGGAATGGACTCCGTTTTTGGGATTTGATTCAACCTTTTTTCATGTTCATTGTAGGTGTAGCCATGCCTTTGTCTTTTTCAAAACGAATGGGAAAAGGAGAAAGCTACAACCGGGTATTGAGACACATGGCTTTTCGGTCGTTCATTTTATTGATATTGGGATGGATGTTATCATGTATTTCACACGAAAGGATTATTTGGCAGTTTCAGAATGTACTTGCTCAGCTTTCAGTAACTATTATGATTTCATTTCTGGTTATCAGAAAACCCTTTCAATATCAGATCGCTGTTTCTCTTGGATTGCTATTGTTGACCGAAATAATCTACCGATTATTTTGGGTCGAAGGTTTTAACCATCCTTTTACGGTTGATCAAAATTTCGGTGCCTGGATTGATTTGCATGCTTTCGGAAGCCTGTCAAAAGGGCACTGGGTTACCTTTAATGCGATACCAACAGCCGCCCACACTATTTGGGGCGTACTTGCAGGACAAATGCTCATGGGTAATAAGACGAACAAAAAGAAATTCGTCTTTCTGGTAATTGCCGGTGTTATTGCTTTGGCAGTTGGGTATTCTTTAAATCCTATAACGCCTGTTATCAAAAGGATATCGACAACTTCCTTTGTTTTTGTAAGTGGCGGATGGTCAATACTTGCCTTGGCATTATCGTTTTGGCTCGTCGATATATTGAAATACACAAAAGGAGTGTTATTCTTTTCCGTCGTTGGGATGAACCCCTTGTTCATATACATTTTTGCACACGTTGGAGGCGCAAAGTTAATTAATCAGGTCATCCATCCCTTCACAAGTACAATCTTCAAATACACCGGAGAGCTAGGGGTAAACCTTATTACAACTTCTTTGTCAACTCTGGGACTATGGTATATCTGTTACTGGATGTACAGCAGGAGACTTTTTATTAAAATTTAGTTTTTGTTTAATCGAAATTGTTTGTGCTTGAACCTGATTTCTCTTTCCGGGGGCGCCTGTTTAATATGCCATTTGTGAGCAGCAGATCGCTTTTAGGATGAGTACGATGTTTTGCCGGAGAGATGATCCTCTTTCAGGTTTTCAAGCATTTTCATTCGTAGTTCCATTTGATGAAGAATCGTTGTATCATAGTCGTTTTTACTGTCGCCATATTTGCTGACCAATACAAATAACTCGATGGAAAGAAAAAAGAGGAACAGTAACGACCAAACAACTAATGCGATCCCGGATGAAAGCAATACGGAAAAGAGTATTTTTAGTTCATCGAGAAACCCGACCTTCGATTTCAGTTCCCCTTCAAGAACCTGCCGGATATTTAATTTTTCATTTTCCTTAATTGCCTTTTGCTCTCTGAGGATTTTGAGTTGCGCATCAATTTGAGGGATCAGTTCGGCCTTCGGATTGGGGACTGACTGGTTTGTTATAACCTGATTCACGGCAGCCATTCTGCCCGTTACGGTATCTTTTTCATATTTTACGACAGATGAGGGAGAATAGATGGTCGGCTTTTTCCCTATTTCATCGATAATGAGGGTCCTTTCATTCTCTTTATTCTCGATGGCAACATCAAGCTGATTGATCTGCTGAGTAAGCTCCTGTGTTTTAACCGGAAGAATTTTGTTTACCGATACCTGGATATTTTCAATTTTGTTTTTCTCAACATCTTCCTTAAAAATGATCTGGTCAAGAATTACAGAACCAATGACGGCCATAACAAAACCGATTGCGACACGAAAGATGACGGCAAAATTATTCTTTCCAACCGTCAAAATGATCTGCCTTTCTATCTGGATCACCATCGTCACCATGATTGCAGCTCCAATCGCTGCAATAAACGTATCGCCGTGAAGGTAACGCTTTGTAAAAGCAAATCCGATAAATCCCCAAAGTGTAGCCACGATCAGGATGGCAGACAGGTACTTTTTTACAGCTTTCGCACTTGCCTCACTCGAATTTTCGACGATCACATAATTGTACCCTGTCAGGAAACAGCCAAATCTTAACCATAGATTTTTCATATCCGCTACAGTTTTTTATTCAAAACGTTTGATTGCGTGATCGCAGACAATCCGCGCATAAAACCCCGCTGGTATGAAAGGATCATTCTCTGGGTCATGCCATTATCGGTTTCTGTTTCCCTTTTCAATTCTTCTACTTTTCCCATGTGCTCAATAACCATTTCTTTCCTGGTTTTTAATTCCTCAACCAGATCGATCATGCCTGCCCTGCTTCTCGACCCGATGTGAAAATCAAGATCCCGGATCAAATCTTTATAATAAGTGTCAACCTTCATGATCAGGATTTGCAGGTCCATTTTTATTAATTTGATATTTTCGGCTTTGTATTTGTCGTCAGGACTTGTAAGTGCGTCGTTATAGCCCTTTGATTCATAATCGGCCTGTAAAAAGTCATAGATGGCACCGATCCCTTTCACGTCTGCATCCGGTTGATCTGCCGGGGGTTGGTCCTGGTGATGCCGGTCTTCAGCGAGCATCTCTTTTTGGCTTACCTGTTGCTGGTTTTCGGCAACAGGCACCGCTT